>JADJRJ010000007.1 GCA_016712265.1 Gemmatimonadota bacterium
CAAGCCCAAAGGTGTGGAGCAGTACGACATGGCGCTCTGGTGGACGATGTCGCCGCGGTGATGCGCGCGCTGGGCCGTGAACGGGGCATCGTCGTGGGCACGACTGGGGCGGGGCGGTGGCCTGGGCGGTGGCGATGATGCGCCCCGCACTCGTCGAGAAGCTCATCATCCTCAACCTGCCGCACATGCGTGGCCTGCGGCGAGAACTGGCCACCAATGCGGAGCAGGCGCGCAACAGCCAATACGCGCGCAATTTCCAGATGCCTGATGCGGCCAGCGCTCACGCCGGAAGGGCTGGCGTCGTGGGTCACGGATGCGGCCGCCCGGCCGAAGTACGTGGAGGCCTTTCGGCGGTCGGACGCCGAGGGGATGCTCGCCTACTACAGGCAGAACTATCCGCGTGAGCCCTACATGGTGGATTCATCACCGGTGACCAAGGTGCAGGCCCCGGTGTTGATGATTCATGGGCTGGGAGATCGGTACTTGCTCCCGGGGGCGCTCAACGACACCTGGCGGTGGGTGGGACAGGACCTCACCATCACGACGATTCCTGGGGCGGGTCACTTTGTGCAGCACGATGCCACCGCGATGGTGAACCGGACGATCCGCATGTGGCTGGCGCGGTGAAGGATCCGTCGGGGTCGTGAGGCCAGCAGGCGGTGCATGGTGGCGTTGCTTTGGACGACCGCAGCTGTCGCGACTACTTCATCCACATCGCGTCTGCGCCATACAGCGTCTCGAGGTCCCACAGGTAGACCTCAGGGCGCTCCTGCTGAATCGCCAATGCGAATTCGGGTTCGAAGCCGCCGGCCGCCACCCACAGCAGTGGTGACTCCGGCTTGGCGGCCGCATGTGCCCACGCCACACCAGACCTGGTCAGTCGGTGCAGTCCCTCCATATGATGTCGATGCCACTTGGCTGAGACTGGTGTCGAGTTCCACTTGACGCCGCCGGTCATCACCCGGCCGTCGACGAGGGGGGCGACGATATCGATCTCACGCGATTGTCGCTCACTGTCCTGCCCCTCCCAACGCCCCCAATCGCTAACAAGCGGAAGGTCGCGTCGCACCCGCAACCGCTGATACCCCTGTTCGGCGACGCGCTCGAAGACGTGCCCGATGTAGCCATCGAAGAGCCCCGAGACGTGCTGGCTCCAGACGGACATCGCGTCGTTCCGCGCCAAGGCTGCCTCAAAGCGTGTGACGAAGGCATAGTAGAACGCAAAGGCCGGATCGTCGATGCGATAGCGAAATGCCGCCGTTGCCTTGGCGCCCATGTTGCGCTCGCTGCGCACGTACCCCAGGTGCATCAGCTTCTCCAGCATGCGGCGTACAACCGTATCGGCGTCCGACTGCAAGCCTGCTCGAATCTTGATCTCGGCAAACTCGGTACTGCCCACGCCGATGGCGCGCAGGATCGCCTGGTACTTGGCGACCTCGCGAAGGCCACGCTCCTGAACCAGCGCCGTCTCGATCAGCGAACGCACCTCGCCACGCGGATCGAGCAGGAGGCGCGAAATGTTCTCGTCGAGTGTTTGATCGAGATCGAGGGCCGCGAGATAACGCGGGGTGCCGCCAAACGCCGCGTAGCAGCGCACCCTGTCTCGCAGTGATGCAAAGGGCGCCATCTCCGCGACATGGCCGTAGTCGAAGGGCTCGAGCTTGGCCTTCCAAGTGAAGCGGCCGTAGAGCGGCGCTCCACCTTCGTCGAGGGCCTCAAGGGTCTTTACCGCCGATCCGGAAAGAATCAGGACGAAGGGGCGGTTCGGACGCTGCTGCTCCCAAACCGCATTGAGCTCTGACGCAATGCTCCCCAGGTCCTCTGGCGTCGTCCCCCAAGTACTGGAACTCGTCGAGCACGACGACGAGGGGCTCCGGGTTCCGTACCTCGAAGAGGAGTCGAAAGACTTGCCGCCAGGTCGGGTAGTCCTCGACGTGGAGCGTGTCACCGGACCAGTCGGCCAGGTCCTGTACCAGGGTTGCGCGGTTCTGCGCCTCGGTCGTCTCGGCGCCGGTGAAGTAGAAGACCTGCTTTCCAGACCAGATGTGATTGAGGAGGTAGGTCTTCCCGATCCGTCGGCGTCCGTAGAGGAGCGCAAGCTGAGGGGTCCCCCGATCAAGGAGCGCGCGCAGTTCCTGCTGTTCCGTGTCACGGTCGACAATTCAGGCATCTATACTCACAGAGAAGTACACTTCCATATGAGTAATGCCGCCAGCCCCTACATGCAATGGTATACTCGTATGAGTATACTTGCGCGTAAGTAATGATACTCCGTTGGCGCGGACTTCCGCCGGGTCGAAGCGCCTCCCTACGATGCCGTCGCCGCGACCGGCTTGCCCCCTGTGCGCAGGAACTCCACAAAATCCTCCGGCAACCCCGCCGCGCGCACCGCAGATGTCGCGGCCTCGATGTCATACGATACCCGCACGAACTCCACGCGCGCCTCTCCCGCGCCAAGCTCCAGGCGCACGTAGCCGGCGCGCGCATCGCCGTCCTTCGGCCGGCCGACACTTCCCGTGTTGATGAAGTGGATGCCGTCCACCGTGCGGTGCCACGGCTTGTGCGTGTGGCCACAGGCGATCGCATCACCAGCCTTGAGCCCGACCACGCTCGCCATCTTGAGGCAGAACTCGTCGGAACGATCCTCGGTCCAGTAGAGCGTGTTGAGCGTGGGCGTGCCATGCACCAGGACGAGGCGTGGCCCGGACGCGTGCCCGCCGAGTGGGTGCAGGTCGAGCGAGAAGGGAAGTCCTGCCAGCCACTGCTTGTTCGCGCCGCTCACCGTGGCGCGCGTGAACTCGTAGCTGATGTGCGAGCTCCTCCTGCCGCGGGGTCTCCGACTTGCACCCACAATGTTTGTAGTCGGTCGCGACGGTGGAGTCGTAGTTGCCGGCGATCCCGCCAATCCCGCGCTCGCGCAATCGTGCGATCACCTCGTTGGGGAACGCGGAGTACCCGACGAGGTCGCCGAGGTGATAGATCGCGTCGATATCTCCCCGATGATCGATGTCGTGCAGCACGGCATCGAGCGCATGGAGGTTGGCATGGATATCGGAGATCAGCGCGTAGCGCATGTGGTGGCTCCTGTGGCGCTGGAATCTACCGCTGTCCGCGCGACGGTTCGATTCCCGCGAATGTCACGGAACGCCGATCGCACGGACGCCAGGAGTCGTCAGCACTTTCGGGCCCGATGATCCTGCGGGCGGCAGGCAAAGCCGTCCACATGCCACAACCCGCGCCGTTCCCGCTCCGCCGCACGCTCGGCGGCCTCGAACTTCGCCGCGTATCGAGAGGTGGCCGGGAACGGCAGCGCCGCGGCCCATCCCTGGCGGACCATCTGCCAGTTCACCATCTCGCCGTTGTGCCAGACGTAGGCCAACACTCGATCGTACTGGTCTCGCGCGGTGTTGTCGGACTCGAGTCGCACGGTATCGCCAACGACAAGCAGTGAGGCGAGCGCGGCCGTGGCCGCCGAGCCGTGAGGCTCCTGCGTACGCTCCGGGGCGTCCATCCCAATCGGACGAATCGTGCCAACCCCGGCACAATCGAACGTGTCACCGTCTATGATCCGAAACCGTGCAGGAGACGGAGAGGCTGGCTGGCATCGTTGGAGGTGCGAGGTCCGCCGCGCGCGATTCGCCAGGAAACCCGGCGAATTCCTGCGCCGGTGTCGCAGCTGAACACCTCCGCCCACCGTTGGATCGATGTCCCCGCGCGACCGCCTGCGCCTCTGACAGGTACTCGCCTCGTGTCGTGCTGCCATAGAACTCGGTGCCCCGACAGTGGTAGACGCCGGAGCGCGTGTTCACCCACACACTGTCGGTGCCCTGTGCAGACAGTGGCGCCGACAGGCTCACGAAGGCGAAGAACGCGACGAGGCACGGTGTGCGCATGAGAACGTTACGAGTCAGTGATTTGACGGCGGTGTGAGTTCCGTGCACCTTGCTGCCCCCTTCAACGTCGAGCCACGGAAATGACCACGCAGGAGATCGGCACGCAACTCATCGCCTTGTGCCGTGAGGGCAAGAACATCGAGGCGATCAACACGTTCTACGCCGATGACGTGGTGAGCGTCGAGGCCGGTGGGCCGCCCGGGATGGACCGCACGACGCATGGAAAGGCTGGTGTGATCGGCAAGAACCAGTGGTGGGTCGAGAACCACGAGATTCATGGCGCGTCGAGCGAGGGGCCGTTCCCGCATGACGATCGCTTTGCCGTCCGGTGGACCTATGACGTGACCCACAAGCCCAACGGGCAGCGGTTCACGATGAACGAGGTCGCGCTCTACACCGTGAAGGACGGCAAGATCGTGCGGGAGGAGTTCTTCTACGCGATGTAGCCTCGCCCGTTCGGGGCAACAGAAAGGGGACGGCCGCGGTGGCCGTCCCCTTCGTGTTTGACTGCTACCCGCGTGATTACTTGCGCTTGGCCGAGTAGGGGAACTCGCCCATTCCTTCGGCGACGATCTTCCCTTGCAGGTTGTCCTTGTCCTTAAGGGCGCCGATGCCCGTGAGGTTGATCATCTGGCCACCGGCGTCGATGGCGAAGGCGAGGAAGAGCGAGTCGCCCTTGGCGAAGCCCGCGACCTGCGCGCTGCCGACCTCGGACTCGAACGTCCCGCTGATGCTGTCCGCCTTCTGCTCGAGGGTGAGGGTGGACGCCATGGCGCCCTGGGGCCCATCGACGACCACATCCCAGGCGCCGGTGAAGTTGGCGAATGCGGTGGCGGCCATGGTGCTGGCGGCGACGGCCACGGTGAGAACGATCGCAGAGATTCGACGCATGGTGGGATCAGAAGGGGTGAATACGGCTGGGCTGGCCGGGAACCGACCCGGTGAATAGTGGCACGGCCGGCCCCGGGACGGGAGTCGCCTGACGGCGCCCGGCCCCCGGAGCGCCACTTTGTAACCGGGGGAGGGCCGAAAGTGCCGCCCCGGGAGGTACGCGGATTCATGCCCCATCGTTTCGCCCTGATCGCGGTCAAGCTGGTCCATACCCTGGCCTGGGCCGTGTTTGCCGGCTGTATCCTGGCGATCCCGGTCTACGCATGGCGGCGGGAGCTGGGGGTGGCGGCCTGGCTGATCGGGATCGTGATGGTGGAGGTGGTGGTGCTGGCGGCGAACGGGATGCGCTGTCCGCTGACGGCCGTGGCGGCGCGGTACACCCCGGAGCGGCAGGACAACTTCGACATCTACCTGCCGTTGTGGCTGGCGCGTTACAACAAGCAGGTGTTCGGGTCGCTCTTTGCTGGTGGGTTGGTGTTCACGCTGGTGCGGTGGTGGTGGTGAGGCGGGGTCGCCGCTGCCGGTGCCACATCTCGCCACTGGACGGCGGCGGTCCCGCGGACTTTGTTGTGCGGAGCAGGCCACCTTTGGCCATTTGTCCCACGAGGTTGTGACCGCACCATCCCTCACCAAGCGCGACATCCTTGCCGGGCTCCAGTGTCATCGCCTCCTCTGGTGGCAACGGCACGAGCCCGACGCCAAAGAGTTGCAGCCGGATCGCGTCCTGCAAGATCTCTTCGACCAGGGCCGCCAGGTCGGTGAGCTCGCGCGCGCGGCATTTCCCGGAGGCGTGTTGATTGCCCCGGGTTCCCGCGAGGAGCGCACCCAGCGCACGGCGGAAGCGATCGCCGACGGTGCCGCGGCCATATTCGAAGGGGCGTTCATGGCCGACGGCCTGTTCGTCGCCTGCGACGTGTTGGTGCGCGACGGCGATGCGTGGCACCTCATCGAGGTGAAGTCGTCCACGTCGCAGAAGGATGAGCACATCACGGATGTCGCGGTGCAGGCGCATGTCCTCGGCCGCAACGGCATCCAGCTCGGTCGCATGGACGTGATGCACCTCAGCAAGGAGTTCCGGCATCCTGCTACGGGCGATTTGTTCGCGCGCACCGACACCACGGGCGAAGCGAGCGAGCAGCGGGAGCGAATCCCGGAGGCGTTGCGGCGCCACCTGCAAGTGCTCGAGGGATCGTTGCCCGATGTCCCGATCGGGCTGCACTGCGCCGAGCCGCGGGAGTGTCCGTTCTACGATCGGTGCTGGCCGGACGATGAGTGGCACATCGCCAACCTCTACAACGTCGGGCCGAAGAAGGCCGCCACGTTCATGAGCGCGGGGGTGCACTCCATTCGCGACCTGTCCGAGAAGGACAAGAAGAATTTCACGGTCCGCCGGCAGGTGCGCGCCATGGACGAAGGGCGGTGCCTGGTCGAGCCAACGTTAGGCGCCGCCCTTGCCGTGCTCGACGTAGAGCCGCTCGGCTTTCTCGACTTCGAGACGATCTCGCGGGCCGTCCCGGTGTGGGATGGCATGGCCCCGTGGGGGATGGCGGCGGCCCAGTTCTCCTACCACGAGACAAAGCCCGGCGGCGGCTATCGGCATGCGCAGCACCTGGCCGAAGGGCCGCAGGACGCTCGCCCGCTCATCGCCGAGCGTTTGGTGGAGGCGACGCAGCATGCGGTGAAGGTAGTGACGTATTCGGCGTTCGAGAAAACCCGCATCCGGGAGCTGACGCGGGTGGTGCCGGCGCTGGCGCCGGAGCTCGAGGCACTGGAGGCCAAGTTGGTCGACCTGCTGCCCATCGTCAGGGACAATGTGTACGAGCCGCGGTTCCGGGGGTCGTTCTCGCTCAAGTACGTGTTGCCGGCGCTGGTGCCGGAATTGACGTACGAGGACCTGGTGATCGCGAACGGGATGGTGGCGAGCGTGGAGATCGCGCGGTTGTTGTTCGTGGCGGATCGGGTGCCGGCGGAGGAGAAGGAGCGGGTGCGGAAGGACCTGCTGGCGTATTGCGAGCGGGATACGTGGGGGATGGTGCGGCTGGTGGAGGTGTTGAGGGGGATGGCTGCGTGAGCCACGGGAGCGCCCCCGACCATTGAACACCTGCCACTTGTTCCTGGTCAGCCGGCGGGTGGATACTGTGTGAAGCGTGTTTGATCGGTACGCTCGGCGTCGATCCGCATTCTCACGATACGGTGGAGTGGGAGATTCATGGAGATGACGCGAGAAGGGCGGCCGACGTTCGAGGAGCTTCGGCGCGAGAACCAGCATGGGGCGGAGTACTGGAGCGCCCGGGAGCTGCAGCCTCTGCTGGGTTATTCGCAGTGGCGCCGGTTTGAACAGGCCATCCAGCGCGCGCGGGAGTCGTGTGCGCAGTCTGGAAACGAGCCAGACAACCATTTTGCCGGCGCCGGCAAAATGGTCCCGCTGGGCTCAGGAAGCGTTCGGGATGTGGACGATGTCCACCTGTCCCGGTTCGCCTGTTACCTGATCGCCCAGAACGGTGACCCACGAAAGCCACAGATCGCGCTGGCCCAGAAGTACTTCGCGATCCAGACGCGGCGCCAGGAGCTTTCGGACCAACTGAGGGCTGACCATGAGCGTCTGGAATTGCGCCGAGAGGTCGCGGAGGAGTTCAAGGCGCTCTCCGGTGCGGCCCAGGATGCCGGTGTCCAGAGCCGCATGTTTGGCGTATTCCACGATGCGGGCTACAAGGGCCTCTACGGCGGGCTCGGCCGCGAAGCGATCAAGCGCCACAAGGGGATAACGGAGAAAGAGCACCTGATGGATCGCATGAACGCCACTGAGCTCGCGGCCAATCAGTTCCGGATGACCCAGACCCGGGACAAGCTGGCGCGGGATCGGGTGAAGGACCAACAGGCCGCCATCCGCACGCACGAAGACGTGGGCAAGGAGGTGCGTGCCGCCATTGGCCGCATTGGCGGCACCATGCCGGAGTCGATCGCGCCTGATGAGCCCATCGCGCAAGTAGAGCGGCGTGTGAAGTCGACGACTCCCAAACTCGAACTGGACGGGCGGGATGCGGTGGGTTTACGCGGCGGCGCGCCCGTCAAGGCCGACGACGCCTGACGGTTCGGCTCCATCCCCATTAGCGGAACACCGGCCGCCACCAAATCGGCTGCGGCTGGTTCACAGGACGTCGGGGACGCCGAAGGCGCCGAGGATGGGCAAGCTCATAGGCGTAGTAGTCCCCCGAAGGGATGTAACGACACCCGGTCACCTCCACCGAGCCGACGATGCAGCCGGCGGGTAGGTCGCCCGGGCTGAACTTTGACTTCTTCCATGACGCGGGGTCATCGGCCGGCGTCGCACTCGCGTAGATGTAGACTCGCCCGCGAACCTGGGTGGCAATGGAACGATACTCCGCCACCTTCTTGCCCTGCAGGATGAGCTCCGCGTATGGCTGGCGGATGCTGATTGCTCGGAGAATGCGAGGGGGCATGAAAGTGGGGTCGATTCGGCGGGATTCTATGTCGGGCTCGGCCCCGCCGACAGTGCGTCATACACCCGGAAACACGGGTGGCGAACCTAATGACGGCGGGCCACCTTAGGGACGCGAGACCAACGGTAACCGAATGCGACTCCTACCCAATGCGGGCAACCAGCGTGTCGTTGATGAGCTGAGCGTCCACCTGGCCTCCGCTGCATCGCTCGACATCGTGTCGGGTGCCTGCTCGCTCTTTGCGTTCTAAGCGCTCGCCAACGAGCTGGGGAGACTCTCCGGGGCGCGCTTCGTACTGCCGGCCGAAGAACAGCGCCTTGAACTCCTCGGTAGCACCGAGGACCGGGGAGCTCGCAACCAGCTCCGCAATCAGTCCATCGCCCGAGCCCTCACCGAATGGCTGAAGAGCCGGTCACAGGTGCGGATCACCCCACGGTTGCTCGGACAGGCGATGCTCGCCACCCGTGACGCGTCTCTACAGCCGACGGCCGTTCTTTCAGGCACGTGCGACTTTACAACCGCAGGGTTAGGGCTCACCCCGCAGGACCAGCTTGGCTTCGTGCAGGTGGCAGACCCCAGCGCTGAGCGCGTAGCGCTCGGTGCCTGGTTCGACAACCTCTGGGCTCGGCTTCCCAGCACCGGAGGCCTTGAACACCTGCTTCGGCAGGTTGAGCGTGTGGCCGCGGACGAACCGCCGGCACTGATCTACCTGGCGATCCTCTATCGCCTCTTCCATCAGCAGGGAGAGGGGCTCGACGAGGACCAGGTGGTGCGCGCGGCGACAGGTATTCGGGATACGGTGGTGTGGAAGAAGCTCTACCGGTTCCAACGAGATGGCGTCGTACGGGCGATCGACAAGCTCGAACGCTACGGGGGGTGCATCATCGCCGACTCGGTGGGCCTCGGGAAGACCACGAACTGCGCAACGATCGCGTGCTGGTTCTTCGCGGCGCCGGCCGAGTCCTGGTTCACGTGAACAGCGAGCGCGTCGCTCCAGCAGGGGGCACCGTCTCGCGCTGGCCGTCGTCGATGGCGTCGGACTTTGCCAATCCTGTCGGGAGGGGTGCGCGACCGACCGGCTCGTGCGGTCGGTTCCCATCCTCGAACTATTTAAGTCCCACTGAATAGTTCGCGCCCGTCCGCGGCAACTTGCAAACGACATTTGCGAGTTGGCAGTGCGACGGGGCTTTCCGGTCGCTCGGCGCTGAACTATCCGGAATTTCCGGATTGTTCGCGCCGATCCGGCCCGGCCGCGGCGTTTGGTGCGTCATCGGCTGAGTCGGTCGCAGTCGCGCCGACAACTCCCGCACCGGTTTGTCGGCGTCCGGACGCGGCCCGTGGCAGGGTTCATCCCGCGACTCGCCGCTACGCCGCGGTGGAACTTCACCCTGCACGCCCCCATGGCACGCCGCACCGGGCAGCCGGCGTGGGCCCCCTGCCGGCTGCGTGCGCCTCACGGTCGACCTCGCGGTCACCGGCCTCGGCGGTCTCCCGAACGGTGGGGAGGGGATCGCGATCACCCGCTCGGACCACTTCCGCACCCGCGTTCGCCGGAACTTCGCGGTACTTCAAGGGATCCGCGCTGTTGCCGCGACCGCTCAGACTGGTGTCGCCTCGGGCCGCGCTGGCGTCTGGCCGCAGAACATCGCCTGCTGAACACAGCGCATCAATTTCTGGCGAGGCTGCTCGGTCGTCTCCGCGGTCCGCCGAATCTTGTGAACACCGCGCCCGGTGCCCTCGCCGGCTCGCTCTGTGGCCGCTCAGCTTCGCCCGGCCTCGTTCGCGCGGTGCTGAACTCCTGGGCGATCCCGCCCTGGCATCTCGACGGCCCGCGCGGTCTACCGTGTCAGCCGCCGAACTTCCGGGCGACCTCGCCGAGTGGTCGGTCCGACCCGCGCAGTCTCCTCCGCCCGCCGCCCAACTCCCGCGCCACGCCGCCGAATGGTCGGTGCGGTCCGCGCAGTCTCCTCCGCCCGCCGCCCAACTCTCGCGCCACCCCGCCGAATGGTCGGTTCGGTCCGCGCAGTCCCCTCCGCCCGCCGCCCAACTCTAGCGCCACCCCGCCGAATGGTCGGTTCGGTCCGCGCAGTCCCCTCCGCCCGCCGCCCAACTCTCGCGCCATCCCGCCGAATGGTCGGTGCGGTCCGCGCAGTCCCCTGCGCTCGCCGCCCAACTCCAGGACGAACCCGCCCAATCGTCGGTGCGGTCCGCGCAGTCCCCTGCACTCGCCGCCCAATTCCAGGACGAAACCGCCCAATGGTCGGTGCGGTCCGCGCAGTCTCCTCGCAACGCCGCCCAACTCCCGAGCGAGCTCGCGCAGTCTCCTCTGCGGATCGCTCAGCTCCATGCGCACGCTGCCCAATCGCAGAAAGGACGCCCATCATCAGCTCCAAGCCAACCCGGCGCCGGTTAACACGGCGACGCTCAAGACGCGTAACTGACTATCTGGCAAATACTTGCACGTCTGGCATCACTCTGCTCCGTCGCCCGTCACCGGGAAACACATGATCCGCCATTCAGGTGGAGCAGGAGTCTCCTCCGAACGGCACGGCCTTACAGATCCACACACACCGGCGCATTCGCCGGTGCGTAGCCCAGGTCGCACACGCAGGCATTCACGTACGTCACCCCACCGGCCACCTCCACGCCGTGCGCCTCGTGGATGTGCCCGAACACATGCACGCGGAGTGCGCCGAGCGAGGGAATCCGAGCGGCCAGGGCCTCGCAGCCCACCCGCGCTCCGCGCGGCCACGCGACCGTGTCCAGGAAGCCATGCGGCGGGCCATGCGTCACCAGCACCTGCACGTCCTTTGGAATCAGTGCCCACTTCTCCGCCAGGGCGTCGCCGCGTTCAAGATTGAACGCCCAGTCGTGGAACCACGGCTGCCACGGCGATCCCCAGAACCGCACGCCGTCGATCACGCAGCCGCTGTCGCGCAGGTAGGTCACGCCTGATGGCACCAAGGACTCCGCCGCCTCGGGCGAGTGCTCGAAGGCGAAGTCATGGTTCCCGGCAATCAACACCTTGTGTGGGTGCGGCTGTGCGGCGAACCAGTCCATGAACGCCGAGATCTCGTCTAGTGATCCGCGGCCGGTCATGTCACCGGCATGCACCAGCACGTCTCCCTCGGGGAGGGGTGCCACGGCCTGGTGACGGGAATGTGTGTCGCTGATGAGAACGAGGCGCATGGGGCGGCAGGCGGCCTACGGGCTCAACTCCCGGAACCGGCAGACCCCGTTCGCCAGCAACATCTGCCGCGGCGTCGAACACTCCGGCTCGAACACCCGCGGGCTCGCCACCAATATCGCCAAGCACCGCGCTCGCGACGTCGCCACGTTGAACCGGTTCCGGCTGAAGAGGAACTCAAGCCCGCGCGGCGCGTCGGCCGCACTGGATGCGGCCATCGAGTAGATCACCACTGGCGCTTCCTGTCCCTGGAACTTGTCCACGGTACCCGCCGACACGCCATACGGGGACAGTCGCTCCACCAGGCGAGCCACTTGCGCGTTGTAGGCCGCGACCACGAGGATGTCGGCACCGGTAAGCTGGGCGCGTTCCCCCTCGGCGTTCGTCCATGTCGCCCCCGGGGCGGTCAGTTGGCGCACCAGCTGCTCCACCACGTCGACCTCGACGTCTGCGTACCCGCGATTCCCCTCATGCACGACCTCGACGACCCGCACGCCACTCCCATCGAACACCCCGCAGCCAGCGAGTACCTGCGCTTCCAACCCATCCTTCGACCGGAGCTGGCCTTCGTAGTACATCTCGGAGGTAAAGGCACAGACCTTGGGTGCGAGCCTCCAGGTGATCGGAAGAAACAGCCCCACATCGGGCGCGATCACCGAGCGCTCACCCAGCACATGATGCAGCGCCGAGTTGCCGACGCCGTCAGGATGACTTCCCTTCGTCGGTTGGTTTAGCTGCTGGGGATCGCCGAGCAACACGAGGCTCGCCGCGGCGCGCGAGACCACGACCGTGTTGGCCAGGGCCATCTGCCCGGCTTCGTCCACAAAGATGACGTCCACTGCGTGGGCGAGTTCGGGCCGCGCCCAGAACCACGAGGTCGCCCCCATCACGTCGATGGCCTGTTCGTGAAGCAGCGCTGCCCCTTCCTTGTTGTCCGTGACCTCACGGATGGCCGACGATGCGTCGCTGGCGTCCTCCGCACTCACCTTATGCGCAATACGCACGTCCAACCGCAGCTCAACGGCGGCCTCGTGTACTGCCTCCAGGAGGTTGCGAATCGCCTTGTGGCTGTTGGCGGTCACCCCGACCTGTTTGCCGGCCTTGACCAGCGCGCAGATCATGCGGGCGCCGGTGTATGTCTTCCCGGCCCCGGGCGGACCCTGCACGGCCAGGGTACTTCGGTCCAACGTTATGGCCACACGTTCCGCCAGCCGCACGTCCGCGTTGCTGCCGTCAAACATGACGGGAGTGCCTCCGCGGGATTTCAACCGTGGTGCCCTGCCGAGCAGCAGGTCACCCGCCGCGCCGAGGTCCGCCGACTCGAGGTCGCCGCTGGCCGCAACCCGCTCCCCAATGTCCAGCAGAGCGGCCTCCAGGATGCCGGGATTGATCCACGTATGCTCGAATGCGGTGGTCGCATGCAGGTCGGCGTTTGTCGGCCCCTTCGCTACGTCGATCGTGCGCAACACGCGGTCGACGGCGACCACCTTTCCCCAGGTGCCGTCCTTCAGCTTGAGCTCACCCCCGGCACGGATCTCCATTTCCTGTGGAGGCCACGCATACCGATCGGTCACGGTGCCGGTGGGTTTGCCCTTCTTGCTCAGCTTCTGCCCAACCCGCGCGACAAACGCGAGCCCGGCGACGGCCTGCGGCTCGTCGACCAGCTCATCTTCGGGCAAGTCGCGGAGCCGGAAGTACTCCCACCACGTCGCCTTGTCCTCGCGCCGATGCCAGTCCAACAGGTACGCCAGGATCCATCGCGCTTGTTGCTCAGCCGAGCGTGCCGCCCGCTCCTCGGGGATCCCCGCCAGGAGGCGCTCACGCAATGCCTCAACCTGTTCCGCCCTTTCGTCTGGCTCCTCCGGCTCCTCGATCGGTGGCACCGGACGCGGGAGGTCGACGCCACCGGCGATCGCGTGGCTTCGCACCGACTCCAGCCACTCGCGGAGCCGCCACGTCGATACGCAGTCGTCGCGGTTGTACCCCTCCACGGCAGCCCGGACCTCTGACGGCGCCTGTTGACCAACTCCCAACTGCAGGTGCTGCTCCATCGCCCGCAGGGCACGGTTGGCGTCCATCAGCTCCACGTCGCGCACGTACCCGTATGCCGGCTCGAGGTTCTTGATGGAGTACCGTTCGACGCCGACGTGCAGCCCCTGCTTGACCGCGGCGTAGAGGTCCACGAAGCGACCGCCTCGCAGCAGGGCATCGAGGTCGGTGGCACGGGTGGCGTATCGCCCCATCAACCGCTTGAACGCCGCAGGTTCATACGGCGCGTAGTGGTAGACGTGCATGCCCGGGAAAACCGCCCACTGACGCATGATGCGGTCCATCACCGCCTCGAACGCGATACGTTCCTCGTGCGCGGTCAGCCCCCAGAACGCTTCGTACACCGGCGTCCCGTCATGTGCGATCGAGACGACGCCGAAGAGGTACTCTCGTCCGCCTTCCACAGCATGCGGGTCGCCCTCCAGATCGAGAAAGAGGTCGCCGGGTGAAGGCTCGGGGAGTCGGCCGAGTCCCTGGCCGGGTTCCGGTGCGCGCAGGCGATGTAGGGGGACGTCGAGGCCGCGAGAGGCGACCTGGGCCTCTGCCTGGGCAATCACTCGGGCATAGGACTCTACCGAGCCGCGCGAAGGCTTGAAGGGGAGGGCCTCCAGTTCGGCGACAGCCGTCACTGTACCAATTCCGTGGGCGGCGAGTTCATCGCGCTGCACCCGGGTGACGCCGGCAATCAGCGAAAGGTGGTCATCGGCCAGCCGCCTCTCACGACAGCTGCGGTGCCAGTGACACATCCCGCAGTGCTCCACCGGCTCCGGGTAGTGCGCCGCCGCGAGCGCGTCGGCCCCGAGGGCGATCCCATCGAGCAGCTGCCGTCGCACGAGGCGCGAATAGGCGGCATAGTCGTCGACGCGATATCGCTGGATGGGCGCCACCGGGTCCGGGGTCACGACGTAGAAGTACTCAGGGCGTGTGCCCTGCAAGTCGGCGACGAGTTCCGAGTAGAGCCCGAGCTGCAGGATGGTGCCCCCGCGTGTTTCCCTCGCGAGTTTGGTATCCGCGACCTCATAGGACCAGGGGCCGAGGCGGGAAGGGGTGTCGACGCGCTGCAGGATGTCGGCGTAGCCAAACCACTGGCCGTCCCCGAGGGCGGCCTGCACGATCACGTCGGCGCCCTCCTGCATGGCGGCAATGGTGCGCGCCATGGACTCATCACGGTTGCCGATCCCGATGCCATTCAGGTCCACCACACGCTTGCCGGCGCTTGCGAGCTGCCGCACGTAGTTGGCCTCGTGCGCCTTGCCGCGCTCGATGAGGATGTCCAACAACGGGTCCTCGGCGCGGTGTACGCGGGCGCGAGTGCCCTGGGCGGCCCGCGAGGTCGAGGGCCGTGCGATGGCGGCACCCGAGGAAGTGCGACAGGTCGGTGGCGGAGAGGACGACGTGTGGGCCGTGGACGCGCACGAAAGGCAGGGTCGGTGTAGGCCGGGAAGGTACACCAGGGGACTGACAGGCGGCGACGACGTGGGCAGGACGTGTGGGTGTCAGTACCCCATCGCAGACTGGATCGCAGCACCAGAAACGTCACCCGGCTTCCGGCTATCGACACTCCACCTGTATGCATTACTGCCCAGATCCCGCCCAAACGTACTTCGGCGCCTCCCTGCTCGCCGCATGGCTGGGTGGCGTCCTCCTGTGCTGGCCCGTCCCGCCCCGTGGACGCCACGAGCGCGAGGACAGGTCGAGTGTCAGACCCCCCGGCTACCCTGCAGACCCGAGGGAGTCACCCGCCGGGCCCGGCGGAGATGGGTGAGTGGGCATGTCAATGCCGGGTCCCGGTGTGGTGCTTCCTTCCTCGTCAGCCCCACTGCACTCTTACGGCGTGACACGGACCAACACTCGGCAGCGACCGCACCCCGCGACGACCGCAAAAGTCCAGCGTTGGATCGACCTGGTCGCGGGGCTCCTCGCGCGCGGGACCCCGGCCACGTTTGAGGACCTCGCGCGGGTCGTGCCGCAATACGACGAGGCTTGGCAGGCGGCGCAGCGAGAACGCGACCCCGCGCGGCGGCGCACAAGGCTCGCCTCACTCAAGCGCACCTTCGAACGCGACAAGGACGAACTGCGGCATCTCGGGGTGGTCCTCCAGACGTTGCCCGATCCGGAAGGTGGGCAGGACGCGTCGACCTACCGCCTGCGCGCCACGGACTTCTACCTGCCCTACCTCTGTGTGGCATGCCCCGTGCGCGGCGAGGGCGCCCCACGCCGTGTGGATCGATATGGGTACCGCGCCCTAACGACCCTCGCCTTTCCACCCGACGAGCTCCAGGCTGTGGTGGACGCGGCCGCCGTCGTGAGCACCCTCGGCGATGCCGCCCTGCACCGGGAGGCGACACACGCCCTCAAGAAGCTGGCCGTTGACCTCCCGGTCGATGCGCTGCACCCCGGTGCGGACGAGCCGACCCATTTGATCCCCGGGCGCGGGCCAGCGCTGAGGTGTTCGACGCGCTGGGTGATGCCGTGCGCCGCCGGAAGGCCGTGTCGTTCAGGTATGAAGCACCGGCTGGTCGTCCTGCCATGCGCGCGGTCGAGCCGTGGGGGTTGTTCTTTGTGGGTGGCCACTGGTACCTCGCGGGATTCGACCGCGACCGAGCGGCGCGGCGGAACTTTCGGTTGAGTCGCATGCGGGACGTCACGGTGAACGGGCAGCGCGCCGGCTCAGCGGACTTCGAGATCCCAGCGGGGTTCGATATTCGCGACCTGGGCACCGCTCGCCTCGCCTGGGAACTTGGCGAAGGAGACGAAGAGGGCGCCGTGGTGGAGTTCCGCTCGCCGGCGGGGGGCCG
The DNA here is from genome assembly GCA_016712265.1 of Gemmatimonadota bacterium. Lineage (NCBI taxonomy): Bacteria > Pseudomonadati > Gemmatimonadota > Gemmatimonadota bacterium. Next base: position 16,280 of record JADJRJ010000007.1, read on the forward strand.
GCCTGCCGTGCGCTACGGTCTCCCCGTGGAGGGCATGCCGGGGCGGCAGCTCCTCACGGTGAGACGGTGGGAGCCGCTGGTCCGCTGGGTCCTGTCCTTCGCGGGCGAAGTGGCACCGGTGTCTCCGGCGCACCTCGTCGACACGTGCCGCAGTGCACTCGCGGCAACGCTCGCCTTGTACGAACAACCGCCAGGCGCCATACCCGAGCCATCGCCCCTGGCGTGTGCTGAGCGCCCGAACCGTTGGCAGCCACCGACGGCGGCCGAACAATGGCGCCGGTTGCTGGAGATCATCCCGATCCTGGCGGATGGGACCCCGCATTCGGTTGAGCAGGTGGCCGTGGCTGTGGGCACCACGGTGGATGTGCTGCAGGACGACCTGTATGCGCTGGTGACGCGCTACGATGTGCCCGGGGGGCTTTGTCGAAGGCGTCCGCGTCTTTCTCGAGGCCAATGAGGTCTCGGTGCTGACCAATCACTTCCTGCGTCCCATGCGCCTGACGAGCGCGGAGTTGTGCGCCCTGGAGCTTGGCCTGGCCGTCCTGCGACAACGCCGACCCCCTGACGAACATCCCGTCCTTGAGCGCGCTCGAGGGCGTCTGCGAGCGGTCATAACTCGCCTTGGCGAGGATCCACTGACCAACACACAGGCACGTCACGTCGTGGGAGAACACGCGAGCGCGACCAGCGTCCAGGTGGTGCGTGGAGGGATCCGCCAGCGACGCAAGCTCTCGATTCGCTATCGCGGATCGGGCCGCGAGGCAGCCACGGACCGAACGGTCCATCCGCGGAACCTCGTGGCATCGCATGGACAGCTGTACCTGCTGGCGTGGTGCGAAGTGGCGCAAGACCTGCGGACCTTCCGTCTGGACCGGGTGGAGGAGGTCACGCTGCTCGACGCGACCTTCGTGGTCGAGATGCCGCTGGACGTGGAGCAGTGGATCGGGTCGGGGAAGGTGTTCCGCGGCGATCCCGTCGAGGTGATGCGCGTGTGGTATGCGCCGAGCGTTGCCCCGTGGATCGCTGAACGTGAGGGCCGCGAACCGAACGCTGACGGGTCGTTGGTCCTCGATCATCCGGTGGCCGATCGCGAGTGGGCCGTGCGTCACGTGCTGCAATACGCCGATGGTGCCGTCGTGCTCTCCCCGCCGGAGTTGCGCGACCTGGTGTGCCAGCGACTCGAACAGATGGCGAGGGAGCTCTAGCCGTCCCAGCCGAGGTCGGCTGTCCACGCGATGTCCGCGCCACGTCTGCCCGGCTCGCCCCCTTCAGTTCTCCCGGTCAGGTCGCAGATTGCCCGCGTGACCGCCACGCGCCGCACCCCTGCACCGAACGCCGACATGACTGACGACCGCGGCACGCGCGGCATGCACGAAACCGTGGAGTGGGCCATCCGTCGCACGGGGATCCAGCTGCCGGACCCCGTGTTCCGCGGGGGACCACTCCTGGTGGACCCGGACGCGGTGGCCGAGGAAACGCCGGCGCCTCAACGCCACGCGGCCGCGACGGCAGGCGCGCTCGTGGTCCTCGCGACGCTCGCCCTGCTCTACACGCTGCACCTCGCCCGCGCGGTCCTCCTGCCGATCGTGGTCGCGATCCTCCTCTCGTTCCTGCTGCGCGGGGCGGTGCGCTGGCTCAAGCGTCACCGCGTCACCGAGCCGCTCGGCGCCGCCATCGTCGTGTTTGGGAGCACGCTGCTGGTCGTTGGGGCGCTCGCCCTGCTCTCGGGCCCGGCGGCCGCCTGGGTAGATCGCGCCCCGGGCGCCATTGGGCAGGTGGAGCGCAAGCTGCGCACGGTGATAGCGCCGATCGTGCGCTGGAAGCCACGGCGGCGCGTGTGGGGTCGATGGCCAGCGGCGCGGACAAGGCGTCGGTGCGCCGCCGCTCCGCGGTCCGGGTTTATGCTGCAGCTTTTTGGTGAGGCCGCCGACCTCATCGTCGCCAGCATCTCGGTCATCTTCCTGACCTACTTCTTGCTGGCGTCCGGCGACCTCTTCATGCGCAAGACGATGAAGGCGCTCCCGTGGCGGGCGGGATCCAGCGGCGTGCCGCAGAAGATCTCCGATGAAGTGGAGGCCGCGGTCAGTGCGTACCTGCGCGTCTCCATGTTCATCAACATCGGCCTGGGGTTGGCAACCTGGGGGATCCTCGCGCGACTCGGCATGCCGAACGCGGGCTTGTGGGGCACCCTGGCGGGGCTGCTGAACGTGGTGCCGTACCTCGGGGCCATCGCCACCACGGGGATCCTCGCCGTGGCGGCACTCACGGTCTTTGACAACCTGGGATATGCCCTGCTCGTCCCCGGCGCCTACTTCCTCCTGAACATGGTGGAGAGCAACATCGCCACGCCCCTGCTGCTCGGGCGCCAGTTTCCCTGAACCCGGTGGCGATCCTGGTCGGGGTGATGGGTGGGGCTTCATCTGGGGATTCCCGGGGCGATCCTCGCCGTTCCTCTCATGGTGACGCTCAAGATCCTCTGCGATCACATCCCGGCGCTTGGGGGGGGGGCCTACCCGGGGGAACGGGCGGGAGCCAGGAAAAAAGGCAGGGGGCAGGGGGCCCGCGCCCCCACCACATTGGCCCCCCCGCGCCACGCCCCCGACGGCCCCCGGGGGGGGGGGGGGGGGCCCGCCCCCCCCCTCCGCGCGACACCCAAACGGGGGGGGACCGGCGGGACCTCTCCCCCGGCGCCCGGGGGGGGGCGGGCCGCCCTTGCCCGGGGTCGGGGACGGGGCCGGCGGCGGCGAACGACCGCGCCGCGAGTCGGAGGATTACCTCAAGGTCGGCGCGACCTTCCTGGCGCCGCACGACGCACCGCGCACGGGTCAGTGGTAGAACGCGACCGCGGCTCCAGAACTCCCCCCCCAGGGGGGGGGCAGGGCAAGGTCGAGCGCGTGTTACAAGTTTGAGGGCCCGACGGCTTCCGGGCGGGGACGTTCCGCCATCCTTTGGGTCGAGCGTGATACACATCGCGAGCACCTCGCGGACGCGCGTGCGAGGCCGGGGGGGAGGCCTCGGCCGTGCCGGAACCGTCACGCGATCGACCCCTCCGGACCTGAGTCTTGCAGCTCCCGCAACGACTCACGATTACCGGAGGTACCATGAGAAGGCTCGGCGCACTCGCGCTCTTCACCTCGGTCGGCGTCCTCGCCGCCTGCACGGATCCCCACAACGCGCTCGTCACGGATGAACCGGTGGCGAGCTTCGATCTCGCCGCTTCCAGCGGCGTCTTTGCCGGACCGCCCAGCATTGTCCCCTTCACGGGCGACGCCGCTTGTCTCGACAACGGCCAGATCATCAAGGACCCGACCGACGAGCCGTTCCAGCTGCCAGCCGGCTGGACGCAGAAGATCATCACCTACGAAGACGACTTCCCGACGACCAACTCGGAAGTCAACTTCGACATGCTGACGCTCAACGAGACGGGCCCCGAGGCGGGGCGCTACCTCTATCGGACGCACGAAGTCGACGACTATGCGGCCCTCAGCCGCGTGGACCTGCTCACCGGCACGAGCACGTTAGTTGCCGAGCGCCAGGATTGGGAGTCGTTTGACGGCCTGGTGTGGACCCCGTGGGGGCACGATCCTGATGGCCGAGGAAGTGATCACGGCCAGCTTCCGCGATCCGCAGTATCCCGACATCGAGCGTGGGTTGATCTACGAGTACAACCCGACGACCGGTGACGTGAAGGCCCTGCCGGCGGTTGGTGCGCGGTCGCACGAAGGGTTGCGCTTTGACAGCCAGGGGAACTTGTACGGCATCTCCGAGTCGCGCGGCATTGCCAACGCCGGGAAGCCTGGCGAGTCCGGCGCCATCTTCAAGTTTGTCCCGACGCGGAAGGGCGACCTGTCCGCGGGCAAGCTCTACGCGCTCAAGGTGCGCAACGGGCAGACGCGCACGGGTGAGGCGACCTGGGTGGAGCTGAAGCTCGACCAGACGACCTTCGACTCCGATGCGGCCGCGCAGGCGGTGGGCGCGACGGGCTGGGATCGTCCCGAAGACGTGGAAATCACCCGTCAGGGCACTTCCGACGTGATGTACGTGGGTGTCACCGAGAGCTCCAACCTGGCCAAGAACAACGGGCTCCGTGCTCAAGATCGTGCTCCGGTCGAACAGCTTTGCCATGGTGAGCAACTATGTGTTGCCGGGGGTGAACGCGCCGAGCGAAGTCGCCGATCCGGTGTGGGGCTCCGACGCCGGCCTTGGCTTTGACGATCCGGACAACCTCACCGCGCTGCCGAATGGTGACATCCTGATCAACGAGGACGACTCGCCGAGCGACACCTGGCTCGCGCGCGGCAGTGGGCCGATGGCGACGACGGTGGTGGAGTTCTCGCGCTTGCTGGACTGCGGGGCGGAAACGACGGGGATCTACTACGACAAGTTCCGTCGGATCCTCTACGCCAACTCGCAGCACGCGGCGCTGCACGGTGGCCGCGACCTCACGGTGGCGATCTACCCGCCGAAGGGTCAGTAAGACCTCTGATGGCGTCGACGGGCCGGGGGCAGATTGTCCCCCGGCCCGTTTGTCGTCCCGGCTCACGATTGTCGTGGGAAGCCACCCATCGGAGGCTGCCACGGGGGTAGGATGCCGCCTCGCTGCCCGTCAGAACGTTGCAATCAGCCGCCGACAAAGGCTGCAATTGGCCGACATGAGTACTTACCTCGTGATCGAGCAGGGCGGAGACCTACGGCACGGACCTGGACTTTGTGAGGATGGCACACGCCATCCCGTGACCTCCGGGGGGCGCTGATCCTGCGCCGCAGGTCGACCGCCTCGCCTTCCTCAGGAGGCGCACTGACCGCACCTTCCTGCGCGACCCCGCGTCCCGAAACTCCGGGTGCTGAACGGTATTCCCGAGCCAGTCCACGACATGCGCGCGATCCTCGCCTGCCTCACCCTTGGGGCCGCCCTGCTCTCGATGGCCGACGAGGCCGATGCCCAAACGACCGAGCTCGATCGTTCCCTTGAACAGTTGGTGACGGACTACGCGGCTCTACACGCGAGAGACGTTCGCCGAATGGCGGGCGCTGTTCCTGCCGACCTTCACGTCCAACGTCCACGACGGCAGACGGGGAGACGAGCGTGCGATCGCTGGAGGCATTCCTCGGCGCGCAAGAGCGCGGGTTCCGGGAGTCGCAACGCATGGGCGAGCGGCTGCAGAAGGTGCGCATCGACCGTCGCGGTCGCATCGCCATGGTCGCCGCCGACTTTGAGTACTGGAACAACGACACCACACGGCGTGGGACGCTGGTGCTCGCGGCCGTGCACGTGCGCGAGGGGTGGCGCTTTCAATCGTTGGTGTTCTCCTACCCCGACTGAGGCCACCCCGCTCGCTGGGAGAGTCAGGGCACGGGCTTCGGTAAGCCGCCCGATCGCAGGAAGTCCATCGCCATGTTGGTCATCGCGCGCACGCCGACGGGCAGGGCGCGATCGTCCGCCTGGAAGAGGGGCGAGTGGTTGCTGGCGACCGTCTTGAGGTCGAGGTGCGGCGGTGTGACGGAAAGGTTGAAGAAGAAGCCCGGGGCGAGTTCCGGAGAAGCGCGAGAAGTCCTCGCCGGCCATCGTCACGCCACCTTCGCTCGCGCCCGCGTCGCCGGCCACGCGCTTGAGCGTGGGGAAGAACCGCGACACCATGACGTCGTTGTTCACCGAGCTGGGGTAGCCAATGTCCACGGTGACCTCTGCGGTGGCGCCGTGCGCTTCGGCGATGTTGGTGGCGATGCGCTTCATGCGCTCGTGGATCGTCGTGCGCGCGTGGGTCGAAGGCGCGGATCGTCCCGATCATCCAGACCGAGTCCGGGATGATGTTCTCGCGCAGACCGCCGTGGATAGCGCCAACGGTCACGACGGCTGGTGCGACAGCGAGATTGAGCTGCCGTGACACAATGGTCTGCAATGCCGTCACGATCTCCGCGCTCGTCACGATCGGGTCCACCGCGCCGGAGGGCATGGCGCCATGGCCCTGGCGGCCACGCACGACGATGCGCCAGCCATCCGCGCTGGCCGAAATCGCCCCCGCCCGATAGCTCATGGCGCCGAGGGGCCCTGGGCCGACATGCAGGCCAAAGACGCCATCCACCCCTTTCATCACCCCGGCCTCGATCATGGGCTGCGCACCACCGCGAGGCGGCACCTCTTCAGCCGGCTGAAACAGGAACTTCACCGTACCCGGGATGCGATCCCTCAGGCCAGCCAACACTTCGGCGGTCCCCGTGAGGATGGCCGTGTGCATGTCGGCCACAGGCGCCATCACGCCGGTTTCCTGTCCGTTGTAGACCGTGCGCACGGTGGACTTGAACGGAAGGTCGTTGAGTTCGGTCACCGGTAGAGCGTCCATGTCGGCACGCAACGCCACGGTTGGTCCGGGCTTGCCGCCCTTGAGGATACCGACCACGGCCGGGATGCCTCCGACGTTCTCCTGCACCTCGATCCCGAGCGACTTGAGGTGCGCGGCGACCAAGGCCGCGGTGCGCTTTTCGGCGTAGCCGAGCTCCGGGTTCTGGTGGATGTCGTGCCGCCATGCCGTGACCTTGTTGGCGATGGCGGCCGTGCGACGATCGATCTCTGCGGCGAGCGCGGGATCTGCCGTGATCGCCTGGGCAGCGAGGGCCGACGGCGAGGAGGCAGCCACGGCGGCGGCGAGGACGAGAGTGCGGAAGCGCAGCATGGGAGTGCGGCTGGTCGGGGATGCGACGAAAGTCGAAGGAAGAAAGGTACGGCGTACCCGCGCCGCACGGGTACGGGGTCGCATGGCTGGCGCGTCGCGTGGACCGCTCCGGCGGAAGGCAGGTAGTTTCCCAATCGCCCCAACCCCCACGTCGTGAACCCACTCGGTCGCTTGCGCTGTCTCGTCGCCGCTGCTGCCTTCCTCGGGCTTCCGGATCGCGAGATCCCTGCCCAACCACGTCCTGCACCGCGCCCCGAAGCGCGCGTGATCTATCGCAACGTCAGCATCATCACGCCACACGACACCACGGTGCGTGGGGGAATGGCCATTGTTGTGCAGGGTGAGCGCATCGTGCAGGTGCTGCCCGTCGCAGAACTCACCGCGGCGCAGCTCAATGGGGCGACGATCTGGGAAGGGCGTGGTGCGTTTGCCCTGCCCGGTTTGATGGATTCGCATGTCCACCTGGCGACATCACCCGATCGTGCGGACGCCGAACGCGAGTTCGCGCGACTGGTCTACAGCGGGGTGACTCAGCGCGACATGGCCGGTGACGCGCGGTCGCTCGCGGAACTTCGCGGATGGCGATGATGCACGAGGTGGCAGCGCCGGACTTCTTCTCGGCGCTGATGGCGGGGCCTCGTGCTTCAGCGACCCTCGTCCCGCGGCGTCAGCGGCCGGGCTCACGCCGGGCGCGTTCCATGGATGCAGGAAGTGGTCGACATGACGGACATCCGTCTCGCTGTAGCGTGCCCGCGGTACCGGGGCGACGGGAATCAAGGTCTACGCGAATCTTGCCGGCGACCCGGGGAGAAGATCATCGCCGAGGGAGGCGGCAGGGGATTCCGGTGTGGACGCACCTGGCAGGTGTATCCCGCGACGGCCTACCACTGGCTGGGCGCGACGGCGGTCTCACACGGCGATGATTGCGCGGTGGGCCCTCGAGCCGGGGAAGCAGGCGTATGGTCACGCGGGTCATCCCCGTGTGATGCCCTGCGGGCGGACCATCCGGAGCTGGTGAAGTACTTGGCAGCATTGGCACGATCAGGTACGGTCCCGGTCGCCACGTTGTCGCTCGATTCATTGCCTGGGGTCGCGGCGCCGCGGGGCGCGTGCGCTGTTCGGGCGGCTGGCCCGGGGGAGCTGGTGGCGGCTGCGGTGCGCGCGGGCGTCCTGGTTGGTTTCCACGGGCACCGATCGCCGACGCCACGCGCGGCCGGATCCCGCGCTCCACGATGAACTCAGGCGTTGGTGAAGGTTGCCCTGGATTTGACTCCGCGACAGCTAATCACGGCCGCCACCTTAAACGGGGCACGCACGATCGGTCGTGAGCGGGACTGCGGAACGATTGAGGCCGGCAAATACGCGTCGCTGGTGTTTGTACGCCGAAACCCGCTGGTGGAGGTCGCGAACCTGCGCACCGTGGTGACGACGGTGAACGGGGAAGTAGTATTCGCGAGCGGCGTACCGCAGGAGTGAATGATGCTGCCATGACCAAGGGCGCAGTACGGGCAGTACGGGCGCACGGGCGGCCGAGGCGGCGCGTTGTGATACGCCTGCTGCACAGGTCCCGCGGGCCTCTTGCACTTCATCCGTGCACGGCGAGCCTCAGCGTCGGCACGGGCTACCAGGGAACGGTCGGGCTGGACGGGGATTGGCGTCCGAACGAGTGAGATCCGCTGGGGAGAGATGGTCTCCGCCATTACGCCGATGGACCCAGCGCTCCCGCCTGTACATTCGAGCAGTCTCCGGACCCACCGTTCCGCACATGACCTTCCGTACTGAAACCGACACCTTCGGCCCGATCGACGTCCCCAACGATCGCTACTGGAGCGCCCAGGCC
>JADJRJ010000008.1 GCA_016712265.1 Gemmatimonadota bacterium
CCCGCGGCCCAGCCCATCGATGATGAGTCCACGTGCGCCAGAAGGCTGCACGATCGATGTAGAACACGCGCGCGGGGTCAGGCAGGCCGAGCCAGAAGGTCCCATCGCCAGCGCGAGGCCAATCCCAAGCGAGGAACAGCAGCCCGGCAAGTGACGCCGACGAACCAGCGTCACAATCACGACCCGTCGGCGCAGCAACAGCGGGAGACCCGCGGCCATTGACCAGCGCTGCTGCGAAAGCCCCGGCAGGACGCGCACGCATCGCCACCAGAGCACGACGGTCGCCACCAGCGCGACAGGTCCGGCCGGCAGGACGTACCCCATCCAGCTGCACTGCGTCCCGGACGCATCGGTCGCCTGCAGACCGGCACTCCGCAATGCTCGTGTCCGACACCGGTGAGATCAGGTCCCCTGGGTGGCCCCACGAGATCGCCCCCATCAACACGACCGGGTCGGCGCCTAACGACCCTCCAGCCCGGATACAGCAAGGGCCCGGCCCCGAGATCGTCCAGAAACTGGTGCCGGTAGCGTTGGGGCTCGCATCACACGCGAGAAATACCCCACCAGTGCCAGCCTGCTGCGCCGGGATTGGAGTGTGCAGGCCAGCCATGCGCAACGACGGGATCAGGCCACCTTCAGTCAGCAGCGTGCCGAGGACGCCACTGAACGAATGCAGGCGAAGTGATCATCAGACGGCGATCGGTTTGCCACATCGACCAGGACGGCCTCGGCCAGCCTGCCGGTCAGTCTCGCGCGAAGAGCGCAGCGAGGTCCGAGGCGCACGAAACAGCACGGGCCAGAAAGCGCGTTCGTCCGGCGCACCATTCACGGCAGGCCAGACGACTCCCGTCAGGAAAGAGGGCGGGAGAAATCGGGGCCAGCGCGCCTGCCAGAGACCAAGTCGGTACTCGAGCCGACCTGTCAGACCAGTTCAGCTACGTTCCCGGGAGAAAAGTTCGCGGAGATAAGGCCCCGTCACCGCGACGGAAAGGGGTCGCGATGCCGCCGTCACCACCGTAGGTTCAATGGGTCTCCTCCCGGCGCCACGTGACCGACGCGAGCTTTTTCCGCGACTCTACGACCTCCGGGTCGAGGTTCTTGCCACGGATCGCCCCATGGTCTGCAACCATCCGGCCAACATATGGTTCGAGCTGCACGGGAGAACTCTGCGCTTGCCAGAAAACAGCCAGTCCTTTCCGCTGTACCCGCTGTACGCGCTCCTCCCCATCCTGCCAATGGCGGCGGATGACCGATCCCGCCGACTGGATGACCGCCGACGCACGGACATCGCCCCCCCGGATCCCTATTGTGGCGGCCGCTTTCCCATCACCCGCACGGGGATGCGCCCGGGTTTCCGCCATGGCGACGTCACCATCGTCCCCATGCCCCTGACGCCTGATCATGCGGACCACCATCGCACTCCTCGAAGCCGAGTACTGCACGCTACAAAGAGAAGCACAGGAGCCACCTTCGCCCAGCAGTGAAGCCCAGCTCGGGATGCACGCCAGAAACCTCCAACCCGGTCGCCACGATCGTCGCTTTATAATACTGACGGCCTCACGTCCCGCTTCTGCAGCTTTCTCACGACCGACGGCGAAAAGCCGCGCGGCGGCAGCGCGAGAGGAAGTTCACCAACCGCAACGTATCGCGAGACATTCCTCCTCAGAAGTGGAACGGGGATGGCAGGTGTTGTTCGACACATAGGCACTGGTCGACGACGACCTCTCCCGCTTGATGGTGATCCGCGGACGCAGGGGCTGCACCGTAGGTGAGACTGCACCGCTCCCTCGCGCCACGCCGCACGTCCCACGTGAGCAGGTCCAGTTCTAAGGAAGGTGATGAAGGGAACGACCTGGAACTACCTGTCCATTCCCTTACCTGGCGGTACGGCGGCGTACAACGCCAACCCGACGCGCGAAGCCGCCCACGTCCCGCGCATGGTCCCCCCTCACCATTCACCCTCCATCACCATACGACCTACGCGTTTCACCCTCCTCGCCCTGTTCCCGCCGCCGCCGCCTGCACGCAGCCGAAAAGCCGGCAGACACCGCAGGCGACTTCGCTCCGGCCACGCCACCCTGTTATGGCGGTATCATGAAGGAGACGTCAGCCGGGTGGAGCAAACTTCAGATTATTATTAGCCACCGCCATCCCGGCCTAACAAGTACGACTACCGCCCTCGGCTGGCGTTGCGCTCGGTGAGGGAAGTGGTGATGCACGTCTTGACCGACAACTCCGCTTCATCCCGGCTGCGGCGGCGGGAACGCGCGCCGGCAACCGGGAATCGTCCCCGACAACTACGCGTCGGTGGTCATACCTGAAAGCGCGCCATCTCTGCCGGACTCCGCAGTGAAGGAAGTGCAGGCGTCGTTTGCTGTCATGGAAAAAGCTGGGCGATGCAGGCGGCCACGCCAGGGCGATAACCGCGAAGCCGCATCTTCAGCGCCGAATCGACGGGGCGGCGAGTGTGGATCATAGCGACCGCACGCACCTGCCAGGCCTTATAGGGCAGATGATTTTCGCTGTACGCGAACAACGTCACCCCGCCGTGGAGCAAGTGGGACGCTCGCGGTAGCCTCCCAGCGTGGATGACCGTGCCGTGAAGCCTGCCCTCGATTTAATCAAGGTTGGGTGGCGGCTAGCCAACAGGCACGACTTCGTAGATCGCGCCGCCCCCTCGCCCGGACAGACGCGCCTTCGCCAACGCCGGCGTGGCTCCGCATTCGACTGCTGCCGACATCTGTGCGGTCGAAGGCGCTGATCGGCAAATTTCTCCGCACGGTACCGCCAGAACCGTAGGGATCCATACCAAATGCGTGCCGGATATAGGACTTAGCTCGATACGCCGGCCATCCAGACCATGGCACTTGCACGATCCAGCGCTCGCGCGACCTTATGGGGTCCCTGTGATCGGGCTCATTTGTGCGGTTTCACCGGTGGGACTACGCGGAGATTATGTCGCCGCGGCGCAGGCGCTTCGCGGCCGACCTGCGCCCACGTGGGCTGTTCGAACGACTCGGCCTGACCAGCTCGGGCGTGCTACAGCTCAAGGCCCCGCCCGCCGGCGTGCCCACGCTCGCCACCCGCCAGGTGCGGTACTCGCTGCTCGACCGGCGGCCAGCGGCGACGGTGACGGCGCTGTCTCTAAGATCCACGGGATCGGCCTGCTGTGTTATCGGCGCGCTCGCCGGTGGCTTTACCATGAGCGATGGATGGGTACACCGGAGCCCGCCAGACCGTAAGTCGGTCCGCAGTGAAGTACAAACTCATCATCGATGCAAAAAAAAAAAAAAAAAAAAAAAAGTCAGCGGATGGACGCGATTCCAGATACTGCTCAAGAAGCTGGACGCGGTCCCGCGTTCACGGTGTGAGCATCGGCGCAGTCGCCATTCGCTGGTTCGCCAGGGCAGCCCAGGAGTTCAGGCGCATGATCGTGGGTGCGCGCCACGCGAGCCACCTCGCCCACGACGCTGGCCCCGCGCTCTCCGCTGGCGTTTGCCGACCGCGACCGCGCAGAGATCGACACCACGTCTCGCCGAGCTGACGGTTCCGCCGGGGACGGCGCCTACGAGCTCGAGCGTGACCGCGGCGGTCGCCACGGGCGCACATCATGCGCTTCACAACTTCCGTAGACAGAGCTGATTGTTTGGGTGGCTGGGCCATGCCACGGGGACCCGCGCACTGTCACATCGCTCCACCCGGAACCGTTGCAGGCGCGTGCGGCACCTACCTAACCAATTCCACAGGCAGACGGCGAACCTTGCCGGTCGGCAACAAGCGCGGCGGGTTTCACCGGCGATGGTCGCCACATCGCATTCGTTTTGGTGTCGGACGGCTCCTCTCCGAACCGGACGGCACTGACGCGATCCGGGCGGCCGACCGGCGGTTCCTGCCAGCCACGTCAGGAAGGACTCTACGGATGCGGGGGTCTGGTCAGAGACTTGCTTACCAGTACCTGTGAGACGCACACCAACTATGGTATGCATAGGTCCTGATGCTGCGAAACCTGAGGCTTGAGGAAGTTCCGGCGGCTTTTGCGGAAGGCGGCCCTGAACCGTTATCCGTCCACCAACACCAAGCGCGTCATTGGCGTGGCCTGATCCCCGGCATCGGCACGGACTGCGACGACAACGCTCCGATAAGCGACCCGACCGCCGCCATCACTCATAAGCGCCGCAGCCCCCAGCGCCGCCAGCCGAAAAGCAACCCGCGTCGCCGCTCCTACTGAGCCGACGCCGGGGTGGTTACCCGTTGGAGAGCAACCTCGACGGTAGGAGGCCGTCATCCGGCGCGCCGGGTTGCCGTTTCGGACGCGTCGCCCCCGCGCGACGCCGTGTGTGGCCCCTATTAGCCGGGCGGCCGGTGGGGACCGGTCAGGCACCCAAATCCGCAGGTCGGCGCAGGCCCCCCTCACGATCCACCTCAATACGCACCGGCCCGGGCCGGCTGAGCCGTCACCGCCGACGGCTTAACGCTCGATGAGCGGTCCCCAACCGACGTGTTCCTTGCACATCTATGCAGGGGCTGGAGGGTTGTCTTTACCGGCGCAGTTCCCCACGGGTTCCCCCGCAGGTTCACAACTCAATCCTCCCCACCATGGCCGCACGTAGCCGCCATAAGCTCCGCCAGCGCCCGGCAAGTCCGCCCGCAGAAGACCACGCGGCAGGGCTTCCCCCGAGCCAAGCACCCCTCCGCGCAGCTCGGCTGACGTGGTCGGGCACTCCGCGCGGGCAAGTACGACAATCGCCCCTACGCCGAGCTGGCCGAAAAGTGGGGAGTCTCCCCGCGGCGATCTCCCCTCGCCCGCACAGGAAAAATATAGACCTCGCTCCCCCCGGTCCCAAGAAGCCCTGCGAAGCCTACCGACCTGAAGCGCTCCCGGCGCCGGCCGGCTGGTACCCGCGCGGCCGCGGAAGTCGAGGTAGCTTTCGGGATGCACGCATCCCGGCCTTCCTTCCTGATCGCAGCGGGCGCAACCGCGCCCGCCACCTCGGCGCGCTGAGTTCTGCCGCCGGGCGCCGTCCTCGACAGCACTGGCGCCCGGTTGCAGGCCTGGTCGACTCCTCGCCCGCGCCAACCCCCTCCATCTCGGCATCTCTCCCTCGCGGTCATCGGCCGCGGGGGATGTATTGCGCGGGGGCGGCCGGTGTCGCCGCTTTCGGACCACGGGCGCACGGCTCACCCCGGCGTTTGCCCATCGGATCGCCAACACGCGGGACGTATGTGGCCGCCGCGGCGATGCGGCTCGTTGAGGACGGGCGCCTGTCGCTCGACGACCGGATCACACAGCGGCTCTCAACCGGGCACCTCGCCGCCCTGCGGCGCGACGGATACGACGTCGATCGCATGACCGTTCGGCACCTGATCACCCACCGGGCGGGGATCTACGACTACGCGATGGACGACCGCTTTATCGCAGCGACCCTCGCACGACCAACGTACCGATGGACCCGCAGCGAACAGGTGGACTCGGCGATGGCCTGGGGGCCCCGTATGGCGCGCCGGGTCAGGTCTACCACTACACGGACACCGGCTACCTCCTGCTCGCCGAGGTGATCGAGCGGATCACCGGGCAGGATTAGCGCCCTCGCTGCGCTCGCTGCTGAACTTCGAGCGCCTTCAGCTGGGGCGACCTGGCTGGAGAGTTGTAGCCGCAGCCCGCCACCGCCGGCCGCGCGCCCACCAGTACATCGGCCCGCAGGACACCATGGCTTTGACGCCAGTGTTGACCTGTACGGCGGCGGCGGGCTGGTTGCGACGCCGATGGATATGGCGCGGTTCACGCGGGCCCTGCTGACCGGGCACGTGTTTCGCTCCCCGGCCACGTTGACGCTGATGAAAACCACCATGGGGTCGTCGGGCGCGCCGCGGGTGTACGCGGCGGGGTTGTCCGGCGTGCGAGTGGGGAATGCGGAGGGATGGGGACACTCCGGCTTCTGGAACACCTGGTCGTACCACTTTCCGGCGCAGGATGTCACCCTGGCGGCGTCGGTCACCGAGCAAACGGACCGCACGGTGTCCCGGGCCCTCTCGAGCAGGCGACGCATGTTGTCTTTCGCTAGGGCACGGATCCTCCTTGCCGTCGCCGCGTGGCTTCCGCTGCAGGCGCTCGCACAAGGCACGCTGTTCGTCGTTGGCGGTGGGCCGCAACCGGAGGCCCTCGTGCGGGAGTTTGTTGAGCTGGCCGGCGGCCGTGGGCGGGCCCACATCGTGGTGATGGCGATGGCCAGCGCCGACGGCGAGAAGAGTGGCGAGGACAAGGCGAAGCAGTTGCGCGGGCTTGGGGCGACCGCGACCAACCTGTGGATCAACCGCCGGCAGGCCGACAGCGATTCGGTGGCCCGCCTGCTCGACGGGGCGACGGGGATCTGGTTGGCGGTGGACTGCAGACCCGTCTGGCCGATGTCATTGTGGGGACACGAGTCGGCGCCGCCATCCGGGCCCGCTACGCGGCTGGTGCCGTGATTGGCGGGACGTCGGCCGGCGCCGCCGTCATGTCCACCCCGATGATCACTGGGGATGAGCGCCGGCGGGGCGGCGACCGGTACCCGGATGATTCCTCGGCCATCTTCATCACGATCGATCGCCAGAACGTCGAGACGGCCACCGGCCTCGACCTGTTGACCCAGGTGGTCATCGACCAGCACTTCGTGCGCCGCAGCGGCATAACCGCCTGCTCTCCCTCGTCCTCGAGGGACCGGTCCGACTCGGTGCAGGCATCGACGAGTCGACCGCGCTGGTGATCGAGCCCTCGGGCGGTTGGCGGGTGAGCGGGGCAAGCACCGTCGTGATCTATGATGCGCGCCAGGCCACCGCCGGGCCCGCCACCTCACCGTTAGGCGGCAGCGGGATCATGACCCACGTGTTGCCGGCCGGATCGCGCTTTGATCCTGCGAGCGGCCGAGCCACCCTGCCCCGCTGACCGACGGTTCGTCCCAGCAGTGGTTTCCTGACGCCGGGCAACACCCCTACCTTGACGCCATGCGACCTCGCCGATTCCTGCTCGCCCTGCTCGGGGCACCGCCTGGCTGCGTGCAGGAACTCGACGCCAAAGGTCGAGCTGGACCCGGTCTCCCTTGAGTTGAGTGTCTCCACCCAGACCCTCACCCTGGGACGCGCCGATACCATTCGCGTCGCGGTCGTCAACAATCTGGAACAGCCGGTTCGCCTGACGTTCGGGAACCTGTGCCAGGTGTTTGTGACGGTGCGCAATCGCGAGGGCGATATCGTCGCCCCGCGCGATGGCCGGCCCGCGTGCCTCCCGGTGCAGTCGCAGCTTGCGATCCCGATCGGGGCCGGCAGGTCTTCACGACGGTGTGGACGGGCGGCCTCGACTTCGCCCCGCCCGATACCCCGACCAAGGTCCCCCGGGGACCCACTTCGTCTCCGCCGAACTGATCGCGCGCGGCTACTCGACGCTCGCGCCGGCGTTTCGGGTTGATGTGACGCAATAGGGCGAAACTGCCACTGCGAAGCACGCGCAGGGGGGGGGGGCCGGGCCGGGGGGTACGGGCAGCTCGAGCGGCACGGGCGGTACGCGCGGTACGCTTCCCGTGCTGCCCTGACCTCTCGTGCTCCTCGTGCTGCATCCGTTGATCTTGCCCCTTGCGGCTCCTCCTCCACCCGCTAGCGTCTCACGAAGCGCACCTCAGGAGCCCTGCATGCTGCACCGACTTGTCACTCTGATCGCATTCGCCCCCGCCCTCCTGCTCGCCCAGGACCCCCACATGGCCAAGGCGCGACGCGTGTTGGCCACCACGCCGCTCGTGGACGGGCACAACGACCTCCCCTGGGTCATTCGCAACAACAAGGCCGCCCCAAGGACGTCGAGGCCTACGACCTCACCAAGCGCACCACGGGGCACACCGACCTCGCCCGACTGCGCAGTGGGATGGTTGGCGGCCAGTTCTGGTCGGTCTACATCCCCGGTGAGATTAAGGATTCCGGCTTCGCGAAGGTGCAGCTCGAGCAGATCGACATCATGCGACAGGTCCTGCGCAAGTACCCGCAGGCCATGACGCCGGCCCTCACCGCCGCCGACGTGCGATCGGCATTCGCGAAAAAGCGCATTGGCTCCTTGCTCGGCATGGAAGGCGGCCACGCCATCGAGAACTCACCGGCGCCCTCCGCGCCTACTACGACATGGGGTGCGCTACAGGACCTCACCCACAACGTCACCCTGACTGGGCCGACGCCGGCAACGGCGAGCAGAAACACGGCGGGCTGACGAAGTTCGGTGAAGAGGTCGTGCGCGAGATGAACCGCCTGGGGATGCTCGTCGACCTCGCCCATACCTCGCCCTCGACGATGAGCGATGCGCTCAACGTGGCCGAAGCGCCCGTCATCTGGTCGCACGCCTGCACGCGCGCGATCACCGACGTCCCGCGCAATGTGCCGGACTCCATCCTGCGTCGGCTCCCGCAGAACGGCGGCGTGTTGATGGTGACCTTCGTCCCGGGGTTCCTGTCGCAGAAGGTGGCGGACTACAGCATCGTGCGACGTGGCAAGATGATCCAGCTGCAGAGCCAATACGGCGCGGACACGGCCGGCCTCAACCGCGAGCTGCGGGAGTGGGAGCGCACGAACCCGCCCGTGCGGGCCACCATCAGGACGTGGCCGACCACATCGACCACGTGCGCAAGATCGCCGGGGTGAATCACGTGGGGATCGGGTCCGACTTTGATGGGATCGACGATGTCGTCGAGGGCCTGGAAGACGTGTCGAAGTACCCGGCCCTGTTCGCTGAACTGTCGCGTCGCGGCTGGACCGAAGGCGACCTGCGCAAGCTCGCCGGAGAAAACGTGCTCCGCGCGATGCGCCAGGCCGAGCTGGCGAGCGCGCGGCTGCGTCGTATGCGGGGGCCATCCACGCGAACGATTGAGCAGATGGATGGGCGGCCGCGGATGTAGGGGGAACTGAAACTGCAACTGCCACTGCGAAGCACGGGCGGTACGAGCAGCACGCGCGGCACGGGCGGTACGCTTCTCGTGCTGCTCTGACCTCTCGTGCGGCTCGTGCTGCATCAGTTGAGAGCCCCAACAGCCACTGCGAAGCACGGGCGGTACGGGCAGCCCGAGCAGCACGCGTCCCTACCGACGCACTCGCGCTCCGGCCACTAGTCCGTTGAGCTGCGGCCGGTCGAAGTACCTCCCGCCCGCCACCACGCCCGCGATGCGTCGCGTGTTCGCGATGTTGACCAGGGGATTGGCCTCGAGCAGGACGAGGTCGGCCACCTTCCCCGGCGCGACCGTCCCCAGGCTGTCGGTGGCGGCGAGGTAGCGCGCCGGCTCCCACGTCCCTGAGCGCAGCGCCTGCGCCGGGGTGAGACCTGCTTTCACGAGCAAGGCCAGTTCATCGTGCACGGCGAGACCCGGCATCGATCGGGTCAGGGGGGCGCGTCGGTCCCGACCAACATCGGGACTCCCGCGCGGGCCAGGGCGCCTGTCATCGCGACGCGTCGATCAAAAAGCGGTTGCCCCAGCGCCACCTGATCCGCCGGCACGTCGCGCGGCAGTTCCATCACCACCTGGATAAACGCCATCAGGGAATCGTTGAAGAACTTGTGCACGGAGTCGCCCGGGACCACCGACGGCGAGAAGTCAATCAACGGCTCCTGCACCACCAGGGTGGGGGTCACCCAGGTGGGGTTCTTCGCGATCCCCGCGTAGACCGGCCCTTGCGGCGCACTCGTGCAGCTGCCGAACAACAAGCGATGCAGGAAGTGCGCGCGCGCAAACCGTACGGAGTCGGCGGCTGAACATTCGTTGGGAAAGCCGGCCAGGTGCTCCAGGCTGCGCTGGCCGGAGTCGGAGGCCTGGAGCGGCGTCGTAGGGGGAAATACATGTCCCGCGAAGACGATGCCCCGTTCGCGCGCGCGACGCGCGGCGCCGAACAGGGCGGCGGGAGGGAGGGCGTTGTGCACCTTGATGAAGTCGACGCCGAGCGTTGCCAGGGAATCGACGGCGCGCGCTCCCTCCGCGGCCGTCAGTGCCACGAGGTGCGGGAGGAACCGCGCGGCCCACCACATAGGGGCCAGAGACGACCATCCGCGGCCCGACCTGTGCCCCGCGACCAATCTCCTGCTGCCAGCCCCGCAGCACCTCGAGGCGACTGTTCATGTCGCGCACCCCCGTCACGCCGTGGGCCACGTACAGGGGCAGCATCGCCCGCCCGCCGGGAAGGTCCATGGGACGTGCATGTCCCACAACCCGGGGATCACAAAGCGCCCCGTGCCGTCGATGCGACGCGCCCCTGGGGAACCCGTGCCTGCCGTGCCGGCGTCACCGCTTCGATGCGTGACCCGCGCACGACCACCGTTTGTCCGGCGCGCACGGTACCTGTGGAGGGATCCACCACCGAGGTGTTGGTGATGGCGAGCAGCTGCAGGGCGACGGGGAGCAGGGTCAACATGTTGGGGGACGTGAGAAGGCGACGATAGTCGCTACTATCGTCGCCTCCACCTCCCCGGTTTCGGAAGAGCCTTACCGCCCGAACCGCACGTCAAAGCGACCACGGTCGGTCCGGCCGTTCCCTGGAGCCGTTCGACCCGCGTGCCTGATCGCTCCAAGGTCAGGCGACCATTCGCTCGCATCTCATTGATCGCGTCGAGGTCGATGCGCACGTCGCGCCCGTCTGCGCGCCACGTGCCGCGCAGCTGCACGGACTGACGTCGTCCCTCGAGGCCGATCCACGCGCGCCCGTTGGCCTCCAGGCGTACGCGCATGCGATCGAACGCGAGGTCGGGACCCACGTCCTGACGCAGTCGACCATTGCCGCGATCGTTGGACTCGAACGACCCGAACCATCCGTTGCGATCGTCACGATCGTCGCGGTCCCGCCGGCCATCACGCCCACGGCGATCGTCGGCGCGGTCGCGCTCGTCGCGATTGCGCGGGTCGCTCCACCCAAAGCCGCGGTCCTCAGCGATCTCGGCGCGGAACGTACCATCTGTGGTCCGCCCCTCGAGGACGAGGCGCTCCGGCGTGTCATGGCTGCGCGCGTACTGCAGCGTGCCACGTCCCGAGGCGCGGCGACCAAACGCCTGGTCCAGGTCGATGCGCTCAACGTTGCCGCGCCCACCCCGGTCCCAACGACCACGCACCAGGTAGCGCTCGTTGCGAACAAACAGGGTGACGGCAAACTCACCATTGTCGCGCACCGTCATCCGCACCTCGCGCATGGGGAGGCGCCCGAACCGGGCATTGTTGCCATCGAACCACCCATCGCCACGCAGCGTGTAGTTCCGCTCGCCCGCGAACGCGACCGTCGCGGGGACGATGCCCAACAGGGCCACATACATCGCTCGATACATGAGATCCTCCCGTGTTCCCGGGTTCCATGTGGCGTTCATCGCCACGTGGTACACCCCCTCCCTCGAACGAAGTGTGCCAGCGCGACTGCCCCACCACATACGCAGGTTTGTCCGTCGCAGGGGTCAGGGACCTGTCCCATGGGCGATACGATTGACCGCGAATGTGGACGAAGAGCCTTTCGCAATTCGCGGGCTGGTTGTACCTTCTGGGCCAGTGAACGCAGGTGGTTCACTGCAGTTCTGATGCGGCACCAGGATCTCCGGGGATTCTGGTGCCGTATCATTTCCCCCCCTGAAAGATCCGCCCGCGCGACTATCGCTCGACGGCGCGGCGCGGCGGGAGGATGGCTGGTCCTTCTGCGACCGGGACGCCGCCTGCATGGCGCGGCATGCGGCTCATCAGGGCCTGCACGATGCGCATCGCCGCAAAGCCATCGCCAAAGGGCTGCTCCCCATCGCGCATGCGCGCGAGTTCGCGATCGTCATCCAGCAATCGCGTCGCCGCCTCGACGACCCGCAACGTCTCGGTGCCAATGACGCGGGCGAACCCGGCGTCCACGGCCTCGGGGCGGTCGGTGTGCTTGCGCAGCACGAGGACGGGATGGGCGATCGCCACATTCTCCTCAACGACCGTCCCGGAATCGGTGAGGGTGAACTGGGCGCGGCGCAGCAACTCGACCATGTCCCCGTACTGCAGGGGGTCCACCAGGTCGATGCGGGGAATCCCCTCCAGCTCCTCGCGCACCACGTCCCGCACGCGGGGATTGAGGTGGACGGGAAAGACGACGTGCAGGTCCCCATGCATCGTCACCAGCTCAGCGAGTGCAGCGCACACATTGGCCAGCGGCTCGCCGAGGTTCTCGCGACGATGCATCGTGACGGCAATGACGCGCCGCTTGTGCCAGGGAATGAGGTTGAGGCGCGACTCATCGAACAGCTGCCGGCGCGGCGTGAGCCGCAGCGCATCGATGATCGTGTTCCCGGTGACGATGATCTGCCCGTCCGCCACTCCCTCGCGGCGCAGGTTTTCCTTTGCGTGGGCCGTGGGAGCGAAATGCAGGTCCGCGATCACCGCGGCCATGCGCCGATTGAGTTCTTCGGGAAACGGGTTACGCAGGTGCTGCGAGCGAACCCCCGCCTCCACGTGCGCGACCGGGATCCCGAGGTAGTGCGCCGCGAGCGAGGCGGCCAATACGGTCGAATTGTCGCCCTGCACCACGACCACATCGGGACGTCGTTCCGAGAAGACCGCGCTCATCGCCTGAAGCGCGCGTGCGGTGAAGTCCGCCAGCAGCCCGCGCGGCGCCACGAGCCCCAGATCCACCTGCGGGGTGATCTCGAACGACTCCAGCGCCTGGGTCAACATCTCACGATGCGGTGCCGTCGTCACCACGGTGGTGTGGACCGTCCGCCGATGCCGATCCAACTCGCGAATCACCGGTGCCAGCTTGATCGCCTCCGCGCGTGTGCCAACGATCACACACACGCGGTAACGCGCGCCCGCAGCGATCGCGGCGAGGTGCGTCGGCGTTTCGAAGGCGTCAGGCCGTCCCGGTGATGGGTCGAAATGGCCGGCGAATGGATCGGACAGCGGAATGCCCCTGCGTCTTGGGTCGTACTGCAGGGACGAGCGTGTGCGGCTGGGGTAAGGCGGTGCGCGCGTGATCTCGCGCACCGTTGTATTGGGGCGCCCTCAGGCCGCCGCGGCCCAGTGCAGCGCGAACATCGCACCCTGCGGATCGGTGCACATCGCGATGCGTCCGCCGGGGATGTCGGTCTCGACGAACACGTTGCCACCGTTCGCCTTCACGCGCCCCACGGCCGCGCCCAGGTCGGACACGGTGACGTAGTGCGTCCATGACGGCGGCATGGCCATCGGTCCCGAGTCGCTCACCTGGTACATCCCTCCCATCATCTCGCCGTCGCGATTGAAGAACTGGTAGATGCCATTCGGCCCCATGTCCATCGCATCACCCTTGGTCCATCCAAACAGATCGCCATAGAACGCGAGTGCCTTCGGGATATCTCGCGTCCCCAGCTCGAACCACGAGAAGTCACCAACCCCGGGCGCTGCGGCAGGCATTTCCTCGGTAGGCGTGAAGGGAGCGAACATGGCCCCATCGGGGTCAGCCATCACGGCAAACCGGCCTACCACGGGGATGTCCATCGGACCAAAGAGCAGCGAGCCGCCGCGCGCCGTGGCGGTGGCGACCGTGGCATCGACATCGGGGGTCGAGATGTAGCCGAGCCAGTGGGCCGGGTCCTTGCTGCCCGGGGGCATCTCCATCACGCCGCTGTGGGCGGCGCCACTCCCCTTCCACATGTGATAGGGCGGTTGGGAGGGATCGGGCTGCCAGCTCTCACTGCCCCACTCGCACACGGCCGCGTAAAACGCCTTCGCCGCCTCGGCGTTGGGGGTATTGAGCTGGTGCCAAACGAATCGGCCGCGCGAGGTAGGGGCAGTCATGAGCGAGGGGGTAGAATGGGCGGCTAGTGTGCCTCCGCCCGGGAGCACGCGCCAGTGCGGGTGTGACGGGGCGAACGTCGGAGGGACCGACGGTCTCCCGGTTGGGCTCTCGCCCTCGGGGGTGTTGCCCAGGCGCACGCCCGGCTCGAGTCGCCCGAGGGCCGAACCAGGGGCGCGCGGATTGCGGGAAATTGAACCTTGCCCCTGCTCCCGGTCCCGTACATGGTTCGGCGTCGACACCGCTACGTCCCCATAGCATGCCCTCTCCCGTCGCCCCTGAAGGATCCCGCGGCTACATCATCCCCATCGGGGGACGCATTGGGGATTCCGACATCCTCGGTCGTTTTGTCGCCCTCTGCGGTGGCCGGGACGCGCGGATCGCCATCGTCCCCACCGCCTCGGCCGACAGCAACACCGGCAGGGAGTACGAGGCCACCTTCAAGAAGTTGGGTGCACGCGAGGCCAAGGCCCTCAACATCGAGCGCCGCTCCGACTGCGACGACAGCGACTACCTCGCCGTGATCGACGCCGCCGACGGCGTCTTCCTCACCGGCGGCTCCCAGCTCAAGCTCAGCACCACGCTCGGCGGGACGCCGATCGCCACCCACATCCGCCGCCGCAACGCCGCGGGACAGCATGTGGCGGGCACCTCGGCCGGGGCTGCCTTCCTCTCCGAGCACATGATCGGGTTCGGCGAGGAAGGCCCCACCCCGCGCGTCGGCATGGTGACCCTGGCCCCCGGGCTGGGGCTGACCAATCGCGTCGTCATCGACCAGCACTTCCGTCAACGCGACCGATTGGGCCGCCTGTTGATGGCACTCGCGCTCAACCCGTTCGCCATCGGGTTGGGGCTGGACGAGGACACCGCCGCGTTCATTGGCCCGGATAACGTCGTGGACATCCATGGGTCCGGTGCGATCACCTGCATCGATCCGTCCAAGGTCGAGTTCTCCGCGGCCGATCACACAGACCGCGGGCAGCCCGTGTCGCTGTTGGGGGTGCGGCTGCACATCCTGACGCACGGCGCCGCCTTCAACCTGCACACGCGCGAAGCGATGGCCCCCGGAGCGCGCGCGGGGTAGGCGGCACACCGTATTCCCCAGCGCGGCGCGCAATCACGTCTTCCGCGACGGGACTTTGGGCGCAGTTTCCCCCCCGCCCCCTGCCCCAAGCCGCTCCCCATGCGCATCCTCGATCGCCGCGTCTTCGTCGGACCCTCTGTCTACGCGCACTTCCCGGTCATCCGCCTGGAAGTCGACTTGGGCGAACTGGAACAGTGGCCCACCGCGCGCCTCGGACCCGCGTTCATTGATGCGCTGATCGAACGACTGCCTGGCCTCACCGAACACGGCTGCTCCTACGGCGTTCCCGGCGGATTCATCCGCCGGATGCGCGAGGACGAGGGCACCTGGCTCGGCCACGTCCTGGAACATGTGGCCATTGAGCTGCAGAACATGACGGGCGAGGACGTCACCTTCGGCAAGACGCGCGAGATCGATGGGCGCCCGGGCGTGTACGACGTGGTCTTCGAGTATGAGCAGGCCGAGGTGGGGAACGAGGCCGCGGACCTCGCGTTATCGCTGCTGCATTCGTTGATGCCGGCCGCGTTGCGACCGGGCGACCATCCGGCCGACTGGTCATGGGAGACAGCACGTGACGAGTTCATCCGGTACGCGCAGCGACGTGCGCTGGGTCCATCGACGGCGTCGCTGGTGCGCGAGGCGCAACGGCGCGGCATCCCGTGGCTGCGGCTCAACCAGTTCTCGCTCGTCCAGCTCGGCTACGGCCGCCACCAGAAGCGCCTGCAGGCCACCGTCACCTCCAGCACGCCACACATCGCCGTTGAGCTGGCGAGCGACAAGGAAGAGACCAACAAGATCCTCGGGATGCTGGGACTCCCCGTGCCGCAGCAGCGCCTGGTCCAGTCCGTGGACGGGGCCGTGCAGGCCGCACGGCGCATCGGCTTCCCGGTGGTGGTGAAGCCCTACAACGCCAATCACGGCCGCGGCGTCTCGATTCGCCTGATGGACGACGACAGTGTACGGGTCGCGTTCGACAAGGCGAAGGAGCACTCGCGTTCGGTCCTCGTGGAGAGCTTCATCACGGGCGACGACCACCGTATGCTCGTGATCAACGGTGAGCTGGTGGCCGCGTCACGCCGCGAGCCCGGGCACGTGGTGGGCGACGGCGCGCACACGATCGAGCAACTCGTCGCCATCGTGAACCAGGACCCACGCCGCGGCATTGGCCACGAGAAGGTGCTCACGCGCATCGAGCTCGACCACGAGGCCAATCGCCTCATGGAGACGAAGGGCTACAACAAGGACACCGTCCCGCCGGCGGGCGAGAAGGTCTACCTGCGCCTCACCGCGAACCTCTCCACGGGCGGCACCGCATCGGACGTGACCGACGTCGTGCATCCCGACAACGTTGAGATGGCGGTGCGGGCCATCAAGGCGATCGGCCTCGACGTCGGCGGCGTGGACTTCCTCACCACCGACATCACGCAGTCGTACAAGGACATCGGCGGCGCCATTTGTGAAGTCAACGCGGCTCCCGGGTACCGCATGCACATGGCCCCCAGCGACGGCAAGCCGCGCGATGTCGCGGGTCGCACGATCGACATGCTCTTCCCGGCCGGCAGCCCGAGCTGGATCCCGATCGCCGCCGTCACCGGCACCAACGGCAAGACCACCACGGCACGCATGCTCGCCCACATCCACAAGATGTGCGGCAAGACGGTGGGGCTGACCTCCACGGATGGTGTGTACATCAACGGCCAGCGCACCGTGGCGGGCGACATGACGGGCCCCGTCTCCGCGCGCATGGTCCTCTCCGACCCATCGGTCGACGTCGCCGTGCTCGAAGTGGCGCGCGGCGGGCTGCTGCGCGCCGGGCTCGGCGTGCGACATGTGGACGTGGGTGCGGTCCTCAACGTGCAGAGCGACCACCTCGGCATGCGTGGGGTCAATACGCTGGACGACCTGGCCGAGGTGAAACGCATCATCGCCGAGGTTGCGCGCGACACCGTGGTCCTCAACGCCGACGATCCGCGCGTCCTGCGGATGGCCGCGTACACCGATGCGAAGAACCTGTGCTACGTGACCCTCAACCCGGAGCACCAGCTGGTGCGCGAGCATATCCGCGCCGGTGGCCGGGCGATTGCGCTCGAGGGGGATCAACGGGCAGATGATGACGATCTACGACAAGGGGCCCACATCCCGTTGTTGTGGACGCACCTCGTCCCCGCGACGATGGAAGGCAAGGCGACCTTCAACGTGCAGAACGCGATGTTCGCCGCCGCGATGGCCTACAGCATGGGGCTCAAGCTGGAGGACATTCGCAACCGGGCTGCGGACGTTTCACACGACGTTTTCAGGCCCCGGTCGGCTCAATGTGTTCGATGAGCACCCGTTCAAGGTCATCATGGACTACGGGCACAATGCCGCCGCCGTGGACGCCGTGTGCCAGCTGGTGGCACGGCTCGAGTGCAGGGCCGGCGCATTTGTGTGGTGGCCGGTCCCGGCGACCGGCGCGATGAGGACCTGGACGAGATCGGTCAGGCCGCCGCGCGCGCGAACTTTGATCATTACATCTGCCGCCGCGACGACGACCTCCGCGGCCGCGGCGAGATGGACGTACCGCACCGCATCCGCGATGCGATGCTCGCCGCCGGAGTCCCCGCCAACCGGGTCCAGGTAATCCCCGACGAGCAGGAAGCGATGCAGGCCGGGCTGGAGATGGCGCAGCGCGGGACATCCTGCTGCTCTTCGCCGATGCCTGGCGCGCGGGTGGAAGCAGGTCGTGCACTTCCGGAGCGAAGGCGCGACGGAATCGCTGCACGGACCGGTTCACATCGGGTCCCGGTGGCCGGTGATGATGCGGCGATCCGGGCGATGCCGCTACGTTGGGTGAGGAGGTGTCGCTGGTGCGCGATGAGCGTGGCGTGCGGTTAGCGAAGACAGCGACGACTAGGCCCGCGGCCCGCCCCGCCACCATCAACCAGCACCACGCAGCCGCTTGCTCTCCGCACTCATCGACTCCCGCCTCATGGGCCCGAACCTCTACCACCTGCCTCCCCGGCGCGGTACTCGAGGTCGCAGTGGAATCGGCGCACGCGGCGGAGCTGGCACGACGGCGGTCCGTGACCGCTCGACGCCTGCTGGATGCGCTGGGATGGCATGGTGAGTCGGTCGTGACGCGCAGTGGCCCGGCGGCCTCGGCTTGTTTGTCACCGCGCCGGTCGACGGCCTCCTGCGCCGCCACCGAGGTCACTGAACAGGCCCCTCGCCCTGGTCGAGCTCGGTGAGGCGTTGCCAGACGACGACCTCGTCGCGCCTGCGTGCACATCCAGCACGAACGACGTCC
>JADJRJ010000009.1 GCA_016712265.1 Gemmatimonadota bacterium
ATCGGCCAGTCCGGTGCCCCATACAGGAAACGCTTCAGATCCCCGGCGGCCGCGGGATGACGTCGCAGATCTCTTCCGATATGTGGTCCTCCGGGGCGCCTGTTTGATGAACTCCCCTATAGCCGCAGCCCAGATATCCGCGTAGACGTTCGGGTTCTTGTAGGCCACTTCCGCTTCCAATCGGTCACCACGGGTTCCCGAGGTAGCGGATCACGAGCTTCGTTCGGGTGATCCACCGCCCCCTCATCGATCTCGAGGGGATGGGAATGGCGGAACACTTCCGCGGGCCGGGAGTAGGTGTCCCCAGGTGAATCACGACCGGGACGTCGAACTCCTCCGCGGGGTCGTAGACCACCTGCCGAGCGCCAGTCGTGCGGATGAAGGTTCACCACCGGGTACGGCTTCAACGCCTTCAACAGCCCGGCGGCAGGAAGTCGACCCAGTCCGGAGCCGTACGCTCCCGATAGTTGGTATAGCTGACCCCGGCGACCACCCCCACGGTTCGGGATGATCTCGAAGATAGCGCTACCACCCCGGGCGTGCTCAGGCAGTGTGGGCTCTAGGGTAACCGGTAGGGACCGGGCATAGTCCACCCGGTTCTCAGCCGTAGACGGCTGCGGCTTGTCAAACTGCTGGCGAGGACACGCTTCCTGTCTGGTGGCGGATTGTTCAGGTGCTATGGCAGTCGGCAGTCATCGCGCGGCGGGAATGGGAAAGTGACCGGCCCGAGCTGCGACGCCGCGTGGCCAGCGCGCGCATCATCCAGGCGATAAGCCGGACGCTCCAAGGGCGCGCGATGCGATACCCTCGCCGCCAGATGGCGTAGGATCGCGGCGCAACTCTCTCGCCGCGCGAGGTAGGGTGGCGCGGGCCGGTGATAGCCTCGTGATAAGGTAGAACGACGACGGGTCGTCCTCTCAGGCGCGACCGTGGTTGGAAAGCGGGAAAGTTGAGCAGGACACTGACCGACGCGCGAAGGCGCAATGCCACGCGGGTTCTCCCGCTGGCCTCACAGGAGCTCCCGAACGCACCACACCCAGCCTGCGCGCGTCGCGCTCGAAGCACGGCATAGCTTTAGCACAAACGCGGGCCAGCCCACCCGAGCGCATCAGGGGTCAATCGGGGTACCCCACCGTCCCCACATTCAGGCTCCGAAATAGGTCCCGGTCGCCAAGCCCACAACCTTGCGCCCGCACGGCGATCAACAAATGCCACGCAAGGTCGGTCAGACCCGCCAGCGGCCTTCCTCGAGGTGGCCTGCGAGTCCGCCAGGAGACACGCTCCGACGAGTGAAACGTTCGCCCGAGCAAGGCATACGCCTCCGAAGCTGCGGATCATTGGCGTCCGCGACCTCGGACCGACAGCCGGGTGGGACCTGGGAACGACGGGCTTCCGGATCACGGGCTGCGGGGGGCGCGGAGTGGGCCACGCGAAGCGAGTCCAGACGCAGGCGCTGGACGGGGAAGGTCTCTGACTCGTCGGCGGTCAGAGCACCCGCAGCCGCACAGGCAATCACCGCGGTCTGGGCGGTGTCTCCCGCGACCGCCCCTCGCCGCCCTGGACGGCGGGCCCCACCCTGGATGGGCGTACATCCGGGTAGAGCGCCGAGCTCCCGCGCAACGTCGCCGAGCGGCCACTGCGCTCCGCGGGAGGCACTCGCCCTCCAACAGTGCGATTGCGTCACGGACTTTAGCGCCGCCTCATTTCGCGTATAGAGATCCTCGAGGATCCCCGAACGCACCATCTGGCCTAACTGTTCGGGCGCCATCGCTGTCCCTTCGTCCGGCTGGTGATCACCGGGCGCGCCCGATCCAGCCCGTAGTTGGCCAGTCGCAGGCGCAGGTTGTCCACCGTCTCCGGCGAAAGTGGGCGTCCTAGGATCGTTGTTTCGATCGCCGACGAAGTCTGCCCGTGGACAATCTTCGGACACCACCGAGCGGTCCGGAAATACCGGGGACTCCTCCACAAACCGCCGCGCCGCGGACTCCGAAGCGCGTTTCCCGCACCACCTGCCAGCCGACGTACACACTCAGCAGGATCGTCAATCCCAGCGTAGGCCTCAACAGGAGCGCCGGCGCCCCCCACTCCCTCCGGATCCAGCGCTTCAACGCGCTGAAAGCCGAGGAGAGTCGCCAGACCGAGAGGGTCGCGAAACAAAGACCGAGTTGATGACGAACAGGTACAGGGCCCCGAAGAAGAACGAGAAGTTCGATGGACAGCCCAAACCCGGCCGTGCAAAGGGGCGGCATGAGGCCGTCGCACGCCACGCCCGGGATGACGTTGCCCGGTCCCCCTTACGCGTGACCGCGATGATCCCTGCGCTCCCGCCAGCGAGGGGCGACGAGCACGTCGTAAATGGTGGGCCGCGTTCGTGCGAAAGCAGCTCGGATTGCGCTTCGGCCGCGGAGGAGAATCAGGAAGTACAGCGCCGACGTCACGAGGCTTGCCGATGCCGCGATCGTCAGGTTGCGCACCGAGCGCCGCACCAGCACCAGGTCGTTGATGCCCCGGCCCAAGGCCCGCCCCATGATGGGACCCATCAACGGCGAAATCAGCATGGCGCCAATGATGACCGCCGTGGAGTTGACATTCAGCCCGACGGACGCGCGACGACGATCGCAAGCACGAGGGCAGCCAGGTTGCCCCCGTGAACTCGATCTGGCTGACGATCTGCCGAACCGCCCCTTCCTCGTCGGTGTCGCTGAGCCGATACAGGGGACGCAGGGCGGCCCGCAGGCGCACGATGGCACTCCGGGTCCCCGTCCTGGGTCTGGCCTCGACCTCTGCCTGTTCTGCGCGCGTCATCGGTCTCGTGGCGGATTGGTATCGTCCTCCCCGGTGGTCGCGTCCCACCGGCCGGGGAGCCGTGCGGTCGCTACACCTCACGTCTGGGTGGGCCCCCGGGTTCCGGCGACGCGGAGCCGTGCGGACGTGGGAAGCGCCTCGACCCCATGCGTTTCGAGTTGTATGCGCCGACCGGCGACCCTGCGCGTCAACTCCCTCATGAACTTCGCTGGAGATCTCATCCGCGCGATAGCCCTCCCACCAGTCGGGCCTGCCAGGGCCAGAAGGTGCCCGCAATGCATGGCGGTCTCGCCCATCGCCCGGCCTGACGGCCGAGGTGTCCGATGGCCCTCGCGCGGCGTCGAGGCGATGCCGGTAGGGGTGCGCGGAACGCCTCGGCGTCGCCGTCGCTGACAACGTGGCGGACCCCGAGGTTGATCGATCTCCCTGGAGCGCGCCCGTCGCGACACCGCACCTCGGCGCGCGCCCGTTCCAGCGCGATGTGGTCCCATTCTTTCGGGACGAGTCCCAGCCGGCGCAACAGGGGGCCATGGTCATTCCCTGGAGGAGAATCGACGAGAGCACCAGCACCAAGCGTCATCGTGATCAGCTGTTCCCGATGCGGCAAGTCACGCGGGAGCCCAAGGGCGAGCACGATGGACAACCCGCCGCGGATCCGCCCCGGGCGAGGACCGTGGTCCACCCATCGCGGCACAGCTTCGTTGGTCCGACGCAAGCAGCACCGTGACCGCGGCCACGACGAAGAACCGGGCAGCGAGCATCGCGACCGTCGCCACCGCGATCTCGCGCCAGTAGGAGGCGGGCCACCCAACGAGACCTCGAATCCGATCAGCAGAAACACGATGCTGTTGAGCGCAAAGGCAAGACTCCCAGAACGATTCCACCGCGGAGAAGGGTAGTGGGCGACATGCCCTCGTCCCGGACCGACATTGCCGCACACCAGCCCCGACGCCACGGTGGCGATCACCCCCGACGCGTGTACCTGTTCGGCGGCCACAAACGCGCCGTAGGCTGCGGTGACCGTCAAGGTGATCTCGATGGTGGGCTCGTCGACCCGCTTGGTGACGTGCGACGCGGCCAATCCAACCGCCACCCCGATCAGAGCGCCACCGGCCGTGGTGGAAGGAACTGCGCCGTCAGCGCACTCACGGTGGTCGTCCGCCGGTGACCGTGGCGAGGATCAGGGCAAAGAGCACGATCGCGGTGCCGTCGTTGAGCAGGCTCTCCCCCTCCACCAGAAGGCTGAGGCGCGACGGCACATGCAGCGTTCGAAATAGGGCAACAACCGCTATGGGGTCAGTCGCGGCGATGAGGGCGCCGAACACCAGCCCTGGCTGAGCATGAAGGTGGGATCCACCTCGAGCCCGCGCACGATCCACGCGGTGATGACGCCGGTAACTCCGATCGCCGCCACCACGCCGGGCACCGCAAGCGCGAGGATGACGCGGGCGTTCTCGCGCAGCCGGTGCCACCTGATGTGGTATGCCGCCTCGAACAGCAGGCCAGGCAGGAAGACGGCAAAGAGCAACTCCTGCGTCAGGTGCGGGGCGTCGATCCAGCGCAGCGCCCCAAGCCCGAGTCCGGCGAGGACGAGGGCAACGGTATAGGGAATGCGGAAGTGCCTCACCAGCAGGGCAACGGCGGTGGCCACGCAAAAGAGCAGGATGAACGCGAGCTCGGAATTCATGGACGGCAAGCTGGGGGCGGAACGACGGGAAGAACATACCTGCGAGGCTGGACCCTGCCTGCGGTCACGACGCCGGGCGTTCTGGTTGGGTCAGTGCGACCCGCAGCGTAGGTGCCTCCACAAGGTGGAACGTGGCCGAGGCAAGCTTGACCGTCCCCTGCGTCGCCTCGACGCCGAATGCCGCGGCGACGAGCACGAAGAGTTTGCTCGATCCGACCCGGCCGCCCCACTCCCTCAGGCTTGCGTCCATGGTGCCTGGCTCTGGACCTGGTTCGGTACTCCTAGGTTCGGGTCGTTCGCGCACGCTCGACGCGGCGCCGCAACGCGTTCATTCACGATCGAATCGCTGCGCTGGCAGCCGCCCAGCTGGTGCCCCGGTGGCGGTCACCACGACTACGCCGAGGGAGACGGTGGTCACGGTCACCGTTGCGCGCACCTTGGGAGCGCCCACCGGGCCACTCACTCGCTTCTGGCAACGAGGACCCGCGTCAGTCGCGTCGCGTACTTCCCCAGGTTGCGACCGGGGGCGTCGCGAAGACGCGCGGACTCCAACGTCTCGTCCGGCCCGTTGTCTCGAATGGTCACCGGTGTCTCGGCTGTGGCCGTCTTGCCGCGTTCGCCACGGGCCTGCCGGAAGGCGTCGACGCCCATCGGGCCTCGCGCATTGGTTGACTTCCTCTGTCCTGTCATATCCCCCCCCCGTCTGTTCGGTTGGACCGCGCGGGCGCGGCGTTTCGGCGGCAGCTCCAGGCTCCTTCGGTGCGGCAAGGTGTTCGGCCAGTGCCGACATGAGAGCGCATGGACGCGTCGGATATCCTCGGGGTCGCTCTCGGCGAGGACGGCGGTGACGGCGGACTCGACCGTCTCCTCCGTGTCCCCTGTGAGTCGACGACCACGCCGTGTGAGGACACGCGGATCCGGCGTCGATCGTGGCGATCCGCGGTACGATTCAGGAGCCCTGCCTCCTCGAGCCGCGCGAGCAAGCTGGACAGGCTTCCGGGGTCCAGGTGGAGCAGCGCCGCCAGTTCGGAGGCCGTTGCGTCGGGGAATCGACCAGCCAGGCGAATCACCATCCGTTGCGGCGCGGTGACCCCAAGGCGCCCCTGCATGTCGCGACCGACGCTCCATGGCGTGGTTCACCCCGCCATAACAGACGCAGGAAGTCCAGCACGGGCCCCAGCTGATGATCGACGGTCGGTTCCGCGGGCGGTTTGGACATTCCGGTTGGACATGGGACAGGACGGGCCAGGAACGTTCTCGCCAAACATCGGGAGACTTTCGCTGGCAACACGGTGACAATAGCACAAGATACTTGGATTTCCAAGTATCTCGTGTTACCCTATGTCATCGCCGACCTGGCCCAACGATCCGGACCGGGGCTCGGCCTTCCCTGATTCCCCCGCGTTCCGCAAGGTGACCGATGGCCGACGAGGCAACCCCGGAACTCGCCTACTACCTGCCTGGTCTTCGGGTTGTTTGTGGTGCCGAAGTTCCTGCAGCGGTATCGCCTGCCGAGTGCGGTCACCAGTCTCGCGCTCGGGGCGTTCGTGTCGCTCGGCCTCCACCTCTTCACGCAGGACGCCACGATCCAGCTCTTCGCCACGCTGGGGATCGTGGCGCTCTTTCTGTTCGCCGGTCTCGAAGTGGATTTTCGCGAGCTGCAACGGGAGATGACGGTGCTCACCTGGCACCTGGGGATTCAGCTTGTCCTGCTTGGCGTGGTTACCTGGATGTTGGCCAGCCTGGTGCCGCTGGGCGCGCGGCCGCCCTGGTGGCGCTGGCCCCTCCTCACTCCCTCCACGGGGTTCATCCTGGACTCCCTCCCAAGCTTTGGGCTCAGCGGACGCGAGCAGTTCTGGGTGAAGTCCAAGGCGATCTCGACCGAGCTGGTGGCCCTCGCGGTGCTGTTCGTCGTGCTCCGGGGCGATGACATCCAGCGCCTGGGGATCTCCTTTCTGACGCTAGGGGGGTTGGTGGTCGTGGTCCCGCTCGCGTTTCTCTTGTTCGCGCGCACGATCCTGCCCTTTGCGCCAAAGTCCGAATTCGCCTTCCTCGTGATCGTCGCACTGGTCTGTGCCTTCGTCACCCGACGACTCGGAGTGTACTATCTGGTCGGCGCCTTCCTCGTGGGCGTCTCGGCGCAGCGATTCCGGCGCGAACTTCCGGCGCTGGCGTCGGAAAGATGCTGCACGCGGTAGAGGTCTTTGCGTCGTTCTTCGTGCCGTTCTACTTCTTCAAGGCCGGGCTGCACCTCGAGCGCAGCGACCTGGCCTGGACGACCTTCGCGGTTGGGGCCGGACTCCTGGTGGTGGCCGTGCCGCTGCGGGTGGTCACCACGGCATTGCTGCGTCGCATGGCGCTGCGTGAGCAGTGGCGCGACGCCGTGCGGGTGTCCACCCACTCCTCCCACACTGGTGTTCACGCTCGTGATCGCGGAGATCCTGCGTGAACGCTTCGTCCTTTCCCCGTGGTTGTTTGGGGCACTGGTCTTCTATACGGTCCTGAACACGATCATCCCCGGACTGCTGCTGCGCGCCGGCGGCGAGGCCTGACTTGATTGTAGCCGGCGACGCGCCCGATGAAGGGGTGGCGCCGCTCGTCCCCCAACCGACCCAGCCTTGCCCCCTTGAACGATCGCGCATCCAGGGACCCCATACCCCCTTCATGCATCGAGACCCGGCGTCCAGCGCGCCGACACAGGAAGAGCGCGGGAGCGAGCTGCCGACGGATTTTCACTGGGGGCGTCTCCACCTCGGCGTACCAGATCGAGGGGTGCCCACGACGCGGATGGGCGCGGTCCATCGATCTGGGACACGTTTGCCGGCCAGCCGGGCGCGATCGAACGTGGGGAGGACGGTCGACACGCGTGCGACCATTACCACCGCTGGCAGGACGACGTCAGGCTCATGCGTGAACTGGGGCTGTCGAGTTACCGGTTCTCCGTGGCATGGCCGCGCATCCAGCCAACGGGGCGCGGCGCGGCGAACGCCGCAGGCCTCGCCTTTTATGACCGGCTGGTCGATGGCTTGTGCGAAGCAGGCATTCGCCCGTTTGGGACACTGTACCACTGGGACCTCCCCAGGCGTTGGAGGATCGCGGCGGGTGGCCCCACCGCGACACCGCGGACCGGTTCGCCGACTACGCCGCGTTGGTGGTCGGCGCGCTGGGAGACCGGGTCAGGGGATTGGTCGCTCTTCAACGAGGCCCTTCATCTTCACGTCGCGCGGATACCTATTCGGGCGATATGCGCCTGGCCGCCGCAGCCTGCCCGCTTTCCTCTCGGCCGTGCATGTGGTGACCATGGCCCATGCCCTCGGCTTTCGGGCCGCCAAGGGTGCCCGAAGCGACGTGCGCGTGGGCTCGACCTTTGCCCTGGCCCCCTGCGAACCGGCGACCAACACGCCGGACGACCGGTGGGCAGCAAGCTACGCGGACGCCCTCTTCAACCACCTCTTCCTCCAGCCCCTCCTCAACGGCCAGTACCCACGCGCCTTTCTCGAGAGCATCCCCGCTGCCGCATTGCACGCCAGATCAGGCGATGACGCATTGATGCGTACCCCGCTCGACTTCATCGGCGTCAACTGCTACTACCGGCTCGTGGTGAGTGCGGGAGGCCATAACCGTCCCCGACCTGCCCTAC
Organism: Gemmatimonadota bacterium; assembly: GCA_016712265.1. Classification (NCBI taxonomy): domain Bacteria; kingdom Pseudomonadati; phylum Gemmatimonadota; species Gemmatimonadota bacterium. The sequence continues at coordinate 8,133 of JADJRJ010000009.1, forward strand.
TTCCTCTTTGATATCCGATCCGACACACGCAGCGCCGGCGGTCCGCCGACTTCAGCACGGCGCCGGGACAGGTCGCCCCAATCGAGAGCGCCTTTGGTCGCAGTGAGGGGAACCGAACGGCGATGGGATGGGAGGTGTGGCCCAAGGCACTCTACGACGTGCTGATGGAGCTCACCCGGCTCTACGGCCGCATCCCGCTGGAGGTGTGCGAAAGCGGCTGCGCCTTTGACGAAACGCCGGACCCCGACGGTCGCATCCGGGACTGAAGCACGCATTGCTTATCACACAGAGCCACGTCGAGTCGGTGCGACGGGCTGCCAGGACGGGGCACACGTCCGGAGCTATCACGTATGGAGCCTCTACGACAACTTCGAATGGGCGTCGGGTTATCGGCCGCGGTTCGGCCTCATCCACGTCGACTTCGCCACGCAGCGTCGGACATGGAAGGACTCGGCCTTCTGGTTCCAGCGGTTGTGTCGGGCCGCGCCGCGCGGCGACGAACCAACAGGCGGCATCGTGACGCGCGTCGTGCTGTTTTCCGACGTCGACGGCACCCTGCTGGATCCCGCCGGCAAATACGCCATGGGCCCGCTCGCGCTGGAGCCATACCTGCCCGCCCTGCAGATCGTGCTCGCCTCGAGCCGGACGGTCGGCGAACTCGTCCCGGTACAGCGCGACCTTGGCATTACCGGGCCAGTGGTGGCAGAAAATGGAGCCGTCGTGGCCTGCCCCGCAGTGAGCGCGGGCAACCTCATCGGTGAGCCGGCGACGTACGACGGCGAGGGATGGATTGTGGTGCGGTTGGGCGTTCCCGCTGACAGCCTCCGTCGGCAGCTGATTGACGCCGCGCTGCGCACCAAGGTATCGATGGTGGAGCAGGACACGGTGTCTCCGGCCTCGACCGTCGCTGTTCCGTCCTGTTTCGTCCAGCGCCGGGCGCCCCGTGACCTCCACCGGCCCGCTCGTGGCGGACCTGCGGGCGCAGGGCCTGACGGTTGCCTCGGGAGGCTCCCGGCAGGCGCTCACGGGCAATGCGGACAAGGGCAGCGGCGCGGCGGCGCTCCTGCATCACCTCGGGGGCGAGACGCCGCCCGCGGTCGCCGCCGTCGGCGATGAGGACAACGATGTGCCCCTGCTGCGAGCCGTTGGTCGAGGGTTCGTGATTCGTCGTCCCGACGGCACCTGGCACCGGAGCTTGCCGCCTTGCCGGGCGTCACTCGACTGGGCGCCCGTGGCATCCGGGGGTGGCGTACCGTGGTTCGCGTGCTGGGGCGGGAGGCGACCACACCACGATGAAGCCCACGCGCCCTCGCTGGACCATCAGCGTCCTCACGATTCCCGAACGGGAGTCGTACCTCAGACGCTCCTCGCCTCCATCGCTGCGCTCCCCGGCGCGGCCGGGTTCTGTCGTCGACGTGATCTACAACCGGGATACCCGCGAGGCACCAGCTGACGTCGAGGAACGGGTGCGCGGCCTCGTGACGGGATTGCAGCTCAACGTCTACTTCAACCCGGCCAACCCGACCATTGGCGCCGCGCGGATCCAGCAGCTCAATCACTGCAAGACGCCGCTGGTGGCCTTTGCGGATGACGACCTCTCCCCTGCACGGCGACGTCCTCGCCTCCGTGGAAGAGGAGCTCCGCCGTCTGCCCGTGGCTGGCGTGGGACTCCGTTCCTACGTTGAGGACACCGACCAGTTGTTCAAGCCACGGGCGTCGACGCCCAGCGTGGACGCGCACGGCATGCGGTTCATGCCCGTGCAGGGGATGCTGGTGGCCGGCTACCGACGGCTGTTCCTGGACGTTGGGGGGTTCAACCCCCGGCGGAATTCTGGGGCGAGTGGACGGAGTTGAACTTGCGCCTCTGGCGCTCAGGGTTCCCGACCGGCTACGCCATGTCCGGCGCATTCCTCAGGCACTGGGAGCGAGCCCCCGCTTCACCGACGCGCAGCATGGTTGGCCGGGAGGAGAACGTGCTCTGGGGCCTGATGTGCACCGCGCTCGAGTATGACGCGATCGAGGAAGGACCGGAGACCACGCCCTTCTGGGACCTGGTCGGGTCCCGGTACATCGCCTACTCGTTCGGCGCAGATGTCAGGATTCAGGATGTCCTGCGCACCGCCTTGCGCCTGACACCGCGGATGAGCGCGATGTACCCCCAGATCGCGGCCTTCCGGGATACCGTGCGCCAGCATCCGTTCGACTTCAAGCCGTTCACGCCTTCACCACAGAAGAAGTCGCTGCCGTCCTGGCTCACGCCGCAGCGAGGATTGGCCCCTACCGTGCCGATGCCTGGGGCGGATCCAGCGACTGACATCAACAGCACCCGAGGCGCAACACTCACAGAGAGCGTTTCCACAGGTGTCGGCACCCCGCGCCGGTTCTCGCGACACCGCGCGCCCGGAGTTCATTTCGCGACCCGGCATAACGCCACACGGGGATGGTGCCTCCCGCACCACCCCCGTGGGTACCAGAGCGCGCGTGGTCCGCGCTACAGGTAGTTCGCGCGTTTGGTTACCCGGTAGGTGAACTTCCCCGTGGCCCCGAGGGCGTTGACCGTCGGCGTGAAGGTCACGGTGCTGCCGTCCCCGATCGACTTCATGTTGTTCAGGTTTCCGTTCACCGCGCCGGGATAGCCGAATGGCATACAGCCGGCCACTTCCGCGAATTCGGAGCAGAGGTTGAAGCTCTGTCCCGGCGCGATGGTCGGGTGCGGGTGACATTGAAGTTCTGGGGGCCCGTCGTGGGTCCGAACACCCCAACCTGCATGAAGCTCGCATCCACCCGGGCGATAAACGCACATGCCAGGGCAGAACCCCGAGGCCCGCTCCACGCGCGTCAGGTTCACGTTCACTGTATAGCTCCCCGGCGCGCGGCACCCCGTTCGCTGGTCGTACGCCACGTTGTTGTGGATCGTGGCTACCTGCCGCCCCTTCAAGGTCTTCACCGTAAAGGCGATCGGGACCGCGGTAGTCGCCTCGGCGGGCACGAAGAACTTGCTCCAGTCAAGCGAGGCGATGGCGGCCGTCGCGGCCGATTGCGGGCCACCGAACGGCAGGATCTGGTAGTTCGCCGTGGACAGCAGGCTGCGCTGTCGTTGGGTGAGGTCGCGCCGCCGCCGAAGGCTCCGCCCGCCACGTTCATCGCGGCCTTCAGTTCATTGACATCGATCACGTCGGTCGACCGCGCCGAGAAGAACAGCGCCCGGCCGTAGGTGATCGACTCGATGTACAGGGGAATGTTGTCCGGCCCGAACTTGCCACTCGCCACCAGTGCCTGGAGATCGGCCTCCCGAACCGACGCAGCAAAGAAGTCCGACCCCTTCGGCAACAGGTCCTCGGCCACGTTGATCGTGTACATCTCCTGCACGAACTTCACCACCACCGAGTTGGTCTTCACGCTCCGCGTGTTGCTGGAGTTGATGTTCCCACTCGCGTCGATCCCCTTGAGCGGGTTGCTGTAGCCGGCGGAGACGCCGACCGCTGTCATGGATTGATCGAACGTGTTCGCCTCGGTCAGCTCGAAGACCATGTTGGCCAGGATGACGTCCTTCACCCCTTGCTCGGTCGCGCCACGACGCTGCAGGTCCGCGATGGCCTGCGCCATGGTCACGCTGTTCACGTCCTTCACCTCGATCGACTGATTGCCGAGCGGGAGGGAGATGCGGAGCGTCATCGGAGCCCGCGCCAGCGAGGTGATCACCGCTGGACTCCCGCCGCGCAGTGTCTTCCCCTCGATCAGCGCCCCGGGATAGAGGTTGCTCAGGTTGCTCCCCGCCGACAACACGCGGTTGAATGGCTTGACCGTATTCAGGTTGGAGACGTCGCACTTGTAGTCCATGAAGTCGCTCCCGGGGCTTCCCGCAGGAACACCGCCGGACGGGCGACCGGTGCCCGTTGGGACGGCATGTTGTCGACCCACTCCGGGGAGGGCGGTAATGATGGACTCGATCTTCGCCGCGTCGGGCGACTTGGGGATGCCCCCGTCGGGGCCGGTGGAATCAGTGCCGCACGCGGCGAGGACGCTGAGCCCGGCGAGGGCGGTAAGGCGAAGGAGGCGGGTCATGGTGGGGATGGCTGAGGCCCGGGGACGATTTCCTGCTCACCCCAGAGAGCGACGCTCCCGGGCCGACTCCCTCATTTCGCGGCGATGAGGGATCACGCCGCGGATGTCGCTCTATGAAGTGACATGTTGACCCTTCCTCGTTGGCCGGCACCGGGTGCGGAGGCGCGCCCCAGCGCGTACCTTGCGACGTTGCTGCTTGCCCAACGTCGACGCGATCGATTGATGTCCGAAGGGAACACCGTCACGCGTGTGCTCCCGCCTGGCAGGTCGGCGATGAGGTGGACCTCGATCGCCTCATGCCCATGGTGTACGAGGAACTGCGTGCCCTTGCATCGCGGCAGATGCAGGGCGAGCGGGTCGGCCACACGCTCCAGCCGACCGCCGTGGTTCACGAAGCTTTCCTGCGGCTGTCCGGCACCGACATCCAGTGGAACGATCGCGTGCACTTTTTCGCCGTCGTCGCGGCCACGATGCGGCGGGTCCTTGTGGACCATGCCCAAGTCGCGTCGACGCGACAAGCGCGGTGGTGGCGCTGCGCACGTGTCACTCGACGAGGCGCTGCACGTCGTGGACGGGGCCGTGAGCGACGTCATCGGACTGGACGAGGCCCTGACACGGCTCGCCGTCCACGAGCCCAGGAAGGCACGCGTCGTGGAGCTGCATTACTTCGGGGGGCTCAACTACGACGAGATCGCATCGACGCTCGAGCTCTCTGCAGCCACCGTGGACCGTGACCTGCGCTTCGCCAAGGCGTGGCTTCGTACCGAACTGCGTCCGCCGGAGGACCCCACGTGACCGAAGCACAGGGAGACGACCGGAGCGCGTGGGTCGCCCTGGAGGCGGCCTTTGCCGAGCTGGCTGACCTGCCGGTCGACGAGCAGGCACAGCGGCTCGCGGCGCTCGATCTCCCGCCAGAGTTGATGGCCCGACTGCGGGCCCTCCTCGACGCTGATCGCACGTCGCACGACGTCATCGGGTCGGCGATCGCGGCGGTCGTCTCGGCACCCTCGGGTCCCCCACCCACCGAAGTCGGCCCATGGCGCCTGCTTCGCTCACTTGGCGTCGGTGGCATGGGGACCGTCTACCTCGCCGAACGCGCAGATGAGGCATATCAGGCGCAGGTCGCCATCAAGTTCCTGCGCGGTACGCTGGCGACTCCGGATCTCGAGCGGCGCTTCCGCGCCGAGCGCCAGTTCCTCGCCACGCTCGACCACCCGGGCATCGCGCGCCTCATCGATGGCGGCACCGCCCCGGACGGCACGCCGTACTTTGTCATGGAGTATGTCGACGGCGAGCCGCTCGACACCTGGTGCGACGCCCACCATCTGGACGTGCGCGCCCGCGTCGCGCTGGTGCAGCGGATCTGCGACGCGGTGCAGCATGCGCACCAGGGGTTCGTCGTCCATCGCGACCTCAAGCCGGCCAACATCCTTGTCACCGCTGACGGCTCGCCCAAGCTTCTCGACTTCGGCATCGCCCGGCTGGTGGACGACTCGCGGGAGGGGCGCGACCTCACCTTCTACCAGGCGATGACCCCGTCCTACGCGAGCCCGGAACAGCTGCGCGGCGGGGTCATCACCACCGCGTCCGATGTCTGGTCGCTCGGCGTCATCCTGTTTCGCCTGCTGGCCGGTGTCCCCCCGCACGACCTCGACGGCCTCTCGGCGGCCGAGGTCGAACGGCGGGTGACCACGACCCCCGCCCCACCACCGTCACATCACGCCCCGGCCGCACGATCCCGCGAGCTGCGGGGCGAGCTGGACACCATTGTACGCAAGGCGCTGCAAGTGGATGCCGCCCAGCGGTATCGCACGGCGGCCGATTTCGCCGAGGACCTGCGGCGATGGCTCGCCCGCGAACCCATCCTCGCACGGCGCCCGACGGCTGCATATCGCACTTGGTCGTTTGTCCGGCGTCACCCGCTGGGGGTTGGCGCCTCGGTGGCGGCGGTCCTCGCCCTCGCCGCGCTCACCGCCACCTCCCTGGTGCAGGCCGGCCGCGCCCGCGACGCCGCCGAACGCGCTGCGGCCGGCCAACGCACCGCCGAACAGGCGACCAACGAATTGGTGGAGCTGCTCAATCTCGCCGACCCCAACATCAGTGGCGGGGAGACGATCACGGCACGGGGTATGCTCGATCGCGGCGCCACGCGCATTCTCACCGGGCAAACCACAGATCCCGACGTGCGCGTCTCCCTCGCGATCGCGCTCGCGGCGGTCTACCGGAACCTGGCCGCCTACGACTCGGCCGGACCGCTCCTCGATACCGCACTCGCCATCCGCACGCGCACCCACGGCCCTGCCTCGTCAGCCTACGCGCAGGTCCTGCACGAGTACTCCACGCTCCAGTATGCCCTCGGGAACTACGATTCGACCGCGGCGCTCGAACGTCGCGTTCTCGATATCCAGCGCGTGGCTGCCCCCGGGGACAACGCCGTCACCGAGGCCGCGCTGGAAGGACTCGGGACCGCCCTCGATGAGACGGGCGAATACGTGGAGGCGGAACAACACCTGCGGGCCGCCCTCGCGATGGCGCGCGTCGTTCATGGCGACAGCGCCATGGAGGTGGCGAACGATCTCCTCTCCCTGGCCGCCGTGCTCCGCGCACAGGCACGGTACGATGACGCGGTGCCCTTGCTTGAGGAGTCCGTCGTGGTCGCCACGCAGGTGCGCGGGCGTCGCAACCTCGACGTCGCGAACGCGCTGAATCATCTCGCGCGGACGCACTCGCTGGCTGGGCGGCATGAAGCGGCCATTCCGATCGTCAAAGAGGCGATCGACATCCAGGCAACGGTCCATGGGAAGCCGCATCCCGAGACGGCGGCATCCCTCGGCAACCTCGCCGGGATCCTGGCGAACCTCGCGCGGCTCGACGAATCGCGCGTCGTTCGCCTGCAATCGCATGAGATGCTGATGGCGTACTTCGGTCGCAGCCACCCGTACATCGGGGCGTCGTTCACGGCGATCGGTGATCTCGCCTTCCGCCAACAGGACTGGCAAGGAGCCCTCGCCGCGTATCGTGAGGCGAGGGTCATCCAGGAAGCCACCCTCCCGCCAAACAATCCGCAGCGCGGCACGGCATTGACCGGAATCGGCCGCTCCTTGCTGGCGTTGGGCCGTGCGAGCGAAGCCGAGGCGCCCTTGCGCGCGGCCTATCGCGTGCGCGCGGCAGGATTGCCCAAGGGACACTGGCACATTGCCGCGTCGGCGCTCCCGCTCGGGGAGTGCCTCCTCGCGCTCCGACGGCCGGCGGAGGCCGAACCGCTCCTGCGCGAAGCCGCGCAACTGCTCGAGGCCACGTTCACCGTGGCCGACGGGCGCGCGCGGCAGGCGCGGGTCGCCCTGGCGAACGCGTTACGCGCACTCGGGCGCACGGCATCGGCGGACTCGGTGGCGGCGATCCGGGACTCGACCGACGCGCGTTAAGCTCGTCGCGGCCCGCGTCGGCGTTCCGGCGCAGGATCACGGAAGTGCACGGATGGTCCGCCAGGGCGTCCGACGTAGCAACCTGCATTGATTACCCCATATCAGAGTCGTGTCAACTCCGCCCCCGACGCCGCCCCCATCATGCAGCCCTCAGCCACCGCGTGGAGCGCCCCGACCATGACCCCGACCGACCGTCAGTTCAGCAAGGACCCGGGCCGCCGCCTGGCCCACCTGCGCCAGGACGCCAGCCTCACCCAGCAAGTCGTGGCCACCCACCTCGGCATCGCCCAGCAGACCCTCGTCCACTACGAAGTCGGCCAGCTCCGCCTCCCCGTTCCGCACGTCCCCAGGCTCCAGCGTCAGCACGAGCGCCTGAGCCATCTCCCCAAAGCCCAGCAGCAGGCTGTCCTCGCAATGCTCGACGGCGTCCTCCAGCAGGCGTAACCGCCCGACGCGCACCCCCGAGCAGCCCCACCGCGCGGGCCGCCCGCAGTTGCACAGCCGCTAAAACAAAAGCCCGACCGCGAGGGCCGGGCTTCCGTCTCACATCCTCTGCTCTTGCCTACCCAGGCGTGCAGCTGACAGAGCGATACCGCCGCCCTGCAGCTGACGCTTAAGGGTTAGGCTGTTGCTGATGTTCTTGTGCTAGCGCGGCATCCTTCTTACTGTAAATCTGCCGGCAGGCGCCGCAGGCGCCGATTGCCTCCACGTGCCTAATCCCACACCGTCACGCACACGACCGATCATCGCGACCTCTGCGTCAATAACGTTGGGCGCGAGGACGAGCGCGAAAGAGTCGGGCCATGTTCGTCCTCCCACGAGTTTCGGCGCAATCGTCAGATCACCCGTGAAAACACCAAGCGAGTCAAGTTCGCCTTGATAGTGTCCCAACAGGGAGTCGCCGATCACGGACTCAATCGCGATCGCAACTCGAAGCGAATCCGTGGGGGGAACGGGGACCCCGGGCAGCCGGGCGGGGCGCTCGGCAACAAGGATTCGCAACTCATAGCGTGCGCCGGCCTGCCAGAACTCGTTCGACATTGCCCGCTCGCAGCCTGTTGAAGCCATCATTGCGACTACCCAACTGAGCTTCTGCAGGGAGGCCCTCTGCCATGTCATGACTTGCTGGGGTCAAGGGTTGTATCGCGTGCGCGTGCCGCCTTGGGCATTCGCGGGTAGTTGACTGCGAACCTGATTCTCGAATCTGAGAATGCATCCGGGCGGGCTGTCGCTACGGCAAGCGGCCGCGCCCTTCCCAAGCCAAGCGCTTGCGTGCCCCATCTCGTGCCCCATGACCGAAGCAGCGGTGAACATCCACTTCGACCCTGGGTCCTTCGAGAACAGGTCAAAGTTCGCCTGATTCAATCCCACGCCGTTAAAGATGATCGTTCCGCTCTTCCAGCCGGCGCCAAGGGTGAACGAGTTCCTCTCGACTCCAGCCCCCAACGGGTCGTTCGCGTCACGGATGGTCAGATGCACCGACTTGTCGCGGTCCAAACGATTGTAGGCGTCGCGGAACGTCGAAGAGTTGCGCAACAGGTAGGACACAATGCGCTTGCTGTTCTCTCCTTGGACCTCGATGTCGAAAAGCCCAAACGGATCCGAGAAGTTGACGGGATCGCCGCCGGCGTAGCCGTAGAGGTTGAGGCCGCCGGCGAGGCCGATGGGATCCTCCTGCGTGAAGCGCCCGCTCTTGGGGTCGTACAGCCGGTTCCGCTGATAGATCAGCCCCCCCGCCTCCCGCTTCTCCTGCAGCAGGCTCCCGTGCCAGCTCAACGTCAACAGCCCCCGTGCACCTGCCGATACGGATCCGCCGTGAACGGCCACGTAACGTACACACACCGCTGCGCCGTGGCCACGCCCGGCGCCGGGCACGCCGCCTGCCCCACCGCCACCGTGTACGGCCGGTACTGCGCCCCGTCGCTGAACAGCCCCAGCAATGGCGTCCCCCGCACGTCCCAGAACACCAGCAACGTGAAGCGCGGCCACGTCAGGCTCGCGCCCGACGGGTTGTCCTTGTAGTCGTAGCGCGTCACGCTCAGCGGTTGGTCCACCCCCAGCCCCGGCCCGTACACCACCCGCCCGAAGAAGGGGTTCGGGTCCAACGTCGAGGACGGGGCCTGATACGTCGGGAATCCGCTGTCCAACTCCTCCGAGCTCGCCCCATCGATCGGCGCCCGGATCTCGGCCAGCTCCTGATCCCCGTCCCAGATCGTGCGCCGCACCCCACTCGTCACACACCCCACGTCCGTCGTCGGCGCGCAGGTCGTGCTCGTGCTCACCCAGACGCGCCGCCCCAGCGGGTCGTAGCGGAACTCCTCCAACGTGCGCCGGCCCGAGAGCCGCCGATCCACGGCCGCCACCCGATCGTCGCCCCGATAATACGTCGCCCGCTCCTCGCTCACCGCCGCCCCCCCGGGGGGCGTGGTGGTCTCGAAGCGGGTGTTCCCCGCCGTGTCGTAGGCATACTGCGTCCACGTCGGCGTTGACCCCGCGTTCGCGACCTGTAGCCCAAGACGGCCGGCGGCATTGTACGTGTTTGTGGTCGCGAAGGTGCCAGCCTGAGGCGGCAGGGACCAGCCCCCACTATTCGTCAAGAGATTGCCCAGGCCGTCGTACGTGAAGCTTCCGTTCTGGGTAAAGAGCGGCGTTGTCTGATTCACGAGGCTGTAGCCGCTCGCGACCAGGGAGTCGGTGAGCAGGTACCCAAACCCGCTGTAGGTACCCTTGGGATACCCGCCGCCGGCGAAGGCCACCTGATCACTCGCGCTGAGGATCTGGCCCCGCGCGTTCCGCGAGGCGACGCTGAAGTTCCGGATGGTCGTGCTCCCAAAGTTCGGGAAGGCGGTCGACCCCGGGCGCAGGATCTGGTCAAGGTTCAGGCGACCCGCGAGGTCATAGCCCAGGGTCTGGGCGATCCCCGCGGGATAGCTGACGTTGGTCAGCAGGCCACGACCGTTATAGGTGAAGCTGAAGGAATTGCCGGCGATATCCGTGACCCCGGCGAGCGCACCCCACGAGGTGTAGCTCCAGCTCATGGCCGAGCCCGTGAACAACGTGGTCGGGCTCAGCAGCAGGCTGGTGCGGCGGCCGTTGATGTCGTAGCCGTAGTTCAGCGAGTAGGTGTGGGGCGTCCCCGTGCGGGAACGAGTCTTGACCACCTGGGTTTCCGACATGAGCGCCCCGCTCGAGTGGTACGATCGGGCAATGTCGGCGTCGAGGCCCGTTGCGGTCAGGACCTGGTTGGTGGCGTGGTACGTGAAGCTCTGCGACTCGGATGAGGCTGAATAGTTGTAGGGGCCGTTCTCCACACCGGTCACGGGCGTGATGTTCGGCGTAGGATAGCTGTAGGCGGTTGGTCCGCTGATCGATCGTGAGACCATCCGATTGAGGACATCGTAGGACATGGTCATACCCCCGCCGGAACGCAGCGTGACACCGGTGACATTCCCGGCGGCGTCATAGCTGGTGTATTGCGCGCCGCCCGTCGACTCCGACTGGGACACGGCGCGGTCGGCATTGTCGTACACGTACGACGTGGTCTGTACCGCGATGTTCTGGGGGTTTGGGGTCCACGAGCGGGCGACCGACTGCAGATTGTCCTCGGCGTCGTACACGTTCGCGATGGTCTTCGTCCCACCACCGCCTGCCGCCGTCGTGACACTGCTCAGCACGTCATTGCGCTCGGTGTACGTGAGCGTGGTGTTCTCGCGCGGAGTGCCACCCGCGTTGGTGCCGGTCGGGATCAGGGTTGTGGTGGTGAGCCCGGTGTTGGCGTTGTTGGTGTACAGCGTGGTCTGGTCGAGTTGGTTGTCATACCGGTTCAGATTCCCCTTGGCATCGTAGAAGTATCCTTCATCGCTGCCGTCGGGCGCGACGACCACCTCCACCTGATTGTTGCCGTTGTAGCTGAAGGTCGGTGAGCCAACCAGGGTCGCGACCCCCGGTTTGACTGCGGTGAGATCCCACCACCCAGAGGCTGTGTCCGCATACGTTGATCCGCCCACGCTTGCTTCGGCAAAGGCGGTCAGCGTCACCGTCATGCCTGCTTGTGCCAGCCCCATGGTCGCCACCAGCGTCACGTTGACGGCCCCGAGGGGGTCCTGTGCATCGGCCGGCGGAACGAAGACCTGCCCTGGGCACGTCGTGACGGTGATCCCTGAGCCACCGCAACTGAACGTTACGCGTGCATCGGGGCCCCCAATGGTGCCGTAATTCCGGAGAGTGAAGCTGAAGCTATGTCCGCCACTGAATTCCAGGCGAGGCACCGCGTCACTAAGCCCATTGGGCGTGACCTCGATGTCCACGACGACCTGCGCGGAGCTCGCCCGTGTGGTGGCCAGCGCGGCAAGCAGGGCTGCGCCCGCCCGGGTGACGCCTCGCCTAAGCGCGGATGACGTGACGGTTGACAGCATGCGCACTCCAGGGAGGGTGGAAGGCCTTCGTGTGCGCGCCGCAACCTCCACGGCCGCAACACGCGGCTGTGCTCGACGTTTGGAGTGTGTGCCGCGCGCGCGAGCGCCTGGCCTGCAATGTCTGTGCCGTCTAACCCTGTCGTGTCATCCACCTACTAACTGAGAGCAGGTCGCGAACGCGGGGTCAACGCCGACGTGGACGCAGTATGCCTACGACACGGCGGGGAACACCCGCTTCGAGACCACCACTTTCGGGGCGCGGCGGTGAGCGAGGAGCGGGCGACGTATTATCGGGGCGACGATCGGGTGGCGGCCGTGGATCGGCGGCTCTCGGGCCGGCGCACGTTGGAGGAGTTCCGCTACGACCCGCTGGGGCGGCGCGTCTGGGTGAGCACGAGCACGACCTGCGCGCCGACGACGGACGTGGGGTGTGTGACGAGTGGGGTGCGGCGCACGATCTGGGACGGGGATCAGGAGCTGGCCGAGATCCGGGCGCCGATCGATGGGGCGAGCTCGGAGGAGTTGGACAGCGGATTCCCGACGTATCAGGCCCCGTCCTCGACGTTGGACGCGAACCCCTTCTTCGGGCGGGTGGTGTACGGGCCGGGGCTGGGGGTGGACCAACCGCTGAGCGTGACGCGCTACGACTACAAGGACAATCCGTCGGGCGCGAGCCTGACGTGGCCGCGCTTCACGTTGCTGGTGTTCTGGGACGTGCGGGGGACGCCCTTGCTGGGGCTGTTCAGCGACGGGGCGCAGTACCGGCCGTACACGGTGGGGGTGGGGCAGACGGCGTGCCCGGCGCCGGGCGTGGCCACGGCGCAGCGGTGTGTGTACGTTACGTGGCCGTTCACGGCGGATCCGTATCGGCAGGTGCACGGGGGGCTGTTGACGTTGAGCTGGCACGGGAGCCTGCTGCAGGAGAAGCGGGAGGCGGGGGGCTGATCTATCAGCGGAACCGGCTGTACGACCCCAAGAGCGGGCGCTTCACGCAGGAGGATCCCATCGGCCTGGCCGGCGGCCTCAACCTCTATGGCTACGCCGGCGGCGATCCGGTCAACTTCTCGGATCCGTTTGGGCTGTGTCCAGCCTCGATGCGCGACGCCTCGGGGAAGTGTCCAGGCGGGCTTTCGGTTGGTCAGTGGGATCGCGTGATCTACGCGATCAACAATCGAATGACCCCTGAGGCGGGAGCAAGAGTCAGAGGGCTCCTCGAGTCCGGCGACATTCGTTCAGGATTCTCCGGGTTCCAGCAGCTGAGACAGGGAGCTACCGGCAAGCGGCCGACGGCGACAGCGTTCGCCGGCCACGTCGAAATGCGCGAATCAGCATTCGAATTCAGTCCAGGGACACTCGCGTTCGTACTCGCCCACGAGTCACAGCACCTTGAGCAGTCATGGCTCACGAGTACGAGCAGAGGGCGTGAGCGCGACGCCGATGCGTACGCCTGCGCGAATACAACTCAACGCGGTGCGGGTGCCAAAGCAGGCTCCGATCCGGGTGCCACGTGCGGTGCACCAAGGAAGTAGAGCCTCGGCCACGGGAGAAGGAACATGAGGAAAAGACCCATCATCTCGATTCTGCTAGTGCTCCTTCTACTCTTTGTAGCTGCGATCTACTTCGGGGGGATTGATGATGACTTTCCGACGCTCCGCGATTCGCCAAGGACGAGTCCGCCGAAGTAAGCCTAACCCCTGAGCTTCACCTGCGGCGCGGCCGTATCGCGCCGACAGGTGCAAGCATCGGTTAGGCAAGGATATTGCGGACGCACGACGGAAGCCCGGCCCGCGCTGTCGGGCTTCCGCTCGGGGAGTGCCTCCTCGCGCTCCGACGGCCGGCGGAAGCCGAGCCGCTCCTGCGCGAAGCGCGGGTGGCCCTGACGAATGCGTTGCGCGCCCTGGGGCGCACGGCATCGGCGGACTCGGTGGCGGCGATCCGGGACTCCACGGACACGCGTTAGGTTCGTCAGGGTCGGGGTCGGTACGTCCCATCAGGGAACGGCGGCTCCCAGGCGGCAGGTCCGCGCACGAGGCGCCAACGCCTGGCAAGCGCCAGCGACCTGACCGCAGGCGTCCGCATGATGCGATTGACCCACGTCTGTCGCTCTGGAAGGGAGAACCCACTTCCGGAGCATGCCGTGCGTCGTTCCCTGAAACTTCTCGTTGTGTCCATCGGACTCGTGCAGGGGTGTGGCACAGCACCCGTGGAACCCGGTGCTACGCCTACCCCGCCACCGGCCATTGAGCAGCGTCCCACGACGAGTGCACTAAACGTCCCCGCGGGATTCAAGGTGACCTGTCTCTCCGATCCGAATGCCGCGACGGCGTCACCAACCTGCCCGGTGGTGGTGTGGGGGACGAAGGTCTACTGGGCCTACACGGCACTGGATAACAGCACTAACATGCGCATGGTGGCGTACCAGGGAACAAGTGAGGTGGGTACGCTGGACCGATCGGGAGCGCGCTACCTGTACCGCATGTCGGTGAACGCGTCGGATTCGACCCTGACCATTGTCGGACAGGCCAGCAACACCATTGTGGTCCGTTGGAGCGACCTCCCCTAGGGACGGTCGCCCGAGCGACATCGCGCGCGGGGCGTCAGTGGCAGTGATCGCACGTCGTTTCGGCGTCGACGTCACGGGGAAGCACGAAGGGTTCGCCATGGCGTCCGACGCAGCAACTTCCCGTCGCCATCGAGCGCCCACACGCGCCAGCGCACGCCGCCACTGGCCCCCGCGACCTTCGCCCCGGGGAGGTCGTAACGGCGCTGCGCCGCTGGCACGAGGGCACGATGGACCAAGACGCCCCCGGCGTCCTGGACCTCGATGCGGTAGAACGAGGCCTGGCGGTCCGCGCTCCACGCCAGGCGAACCGCAGCGTCGGTGGACACCACCGCGCCATCGCGAGGACCGAGCGGCGACAGCCGCGCATGCCGCACGCTCCCAGCCGTGCCATCGCCGGCCACGACGTACCTTAACATCGGCCACGGCCCGCGCCCACGCTGCCGAGGTTGGAATCCCCCTCCCGATCGTCGGTGGCCTCGAGGCGCAACAGCACGAGGTACGACCCGTCGGCGCTCGTCGGCAGGCGCGCCGGGTCGGGCCCGGGCAGCGTCACCGTGCCACCCGGTGGCACAAAGACATTGAACCGCTCCACCTGGACGAATCGACGCTGCTGCAATCGCTCCTCGACGGGCAGCGAGGCCTCGGGCAACAAGTCGAATGCCGTCGGCCCCTCCTCACCCGGCAACACGACCTCCCACCGACCGACCAGGCGCCCGGTCCCGTTGTACATGATGCGCGCCGTGAACGGCGGCAGCACCTGACCGGACGGCACAAACTGCACCTCATCGCGTCCGTCAAAACGCACGCGGACATCCGTCAGCGCAAACGGCGTGCGCGCGCCACCCGCCGACGGCCGGCACGTGACCGCGACAAACTCGTCGCGCCCACCACTCACGCTGGCGAACCTCCGCACATAATAGAACGACGGCGTCGCGCCGCGACGCGCGTCCTGCCAGGCCCGCCGCGCCACCGACGTCGGGATCGACATGATGTCCGTAAAGGCCGCGGTCCCGCTGGCGCGCGACAGATCGTACCGCGCCGGCAGCTGCCCGAAGATGGTGCCGGGCTTGCAGCGCACCCCCACATCCGGCGCCGCGCTGACCAACTCACCACACCAGAATGCTTCCGCCGGTCGCAGCCCGGCGCGCAACCCGCCAAACGTCAGGAAGACGGTCGTCGGGTTCATCATGTTGACGTTGACCCCAGTCGGATTCACGCGCACCTGCGCGGCCAGGCCCGATGCAGCACCCAGCGCCAGCAGGCCGGCTCGAAAAACCACACGCATCAGAACACCCGCAGGTTGAAGCCGGAATTCACCATCCACTGCCGCTGCTGCTGCACCGCGAGCGGGTCGCTCTCCTGGCGCGCGAAGTCCGGGACCCGCGCCGTGGTGCGACCAAAGCGCAGGAACAGCTGCCCGCGGGCCCCGCCACTG
The DNA here is from genome assembly GCA_016712265.1 of Gemmatimonadota bacterium. Classification (NCBI taxonomy): domain Bacteria; kingdom Pseudomonadati; phylum Gemmatimonadota; species Gemmatimonadota bacterium. Next base: position 24,036 of record JADJRJ010000009.1, read on the forward strand.
GCGTCCTTGAGCACCGTGAGCGGCTGCGTGATCTCCACGCGCTGGTCGGTATTCAGCGTCACGGGCCCGGTGGGAGGGGTCGTGCGCAGCAGGAGAACGCCACCATGAGCGACGTCGATTGACCGCGACGCAGGTTGGCGTTGAGCGTGGCTCGTCGCGTCGTGCTCCGTTCCGACCGCTCCAGTGATTCCTGAAAGTCGTCGCCGAGGTCGAGCGACACGTCCGCCGCAGAACCGAACGCCGACCCGATCGAGAGCGCGTCAGAACCCGACGCAAAGTCGGCCGCGGCGCGACCCACCTGGCGGTTGTCCTGTTGCGCCCGGTTGCTCCGCACCCCCACCCGCCACGTACCAAACTGCCATTGCGCGCCCAGGTCCCGATTGCGCGAGAGCTGGTCCGGCACCTGGTCGGCAGTAAAGATCCCACCCGTCGGCACGCCGTCCCCGGCCTGGTGCGTACGGTTCAGCGACCATGAGACGGTGGGGAGCCACGCCGCATGTTTCGTCACCCCGAGGAGCTGGGCCAGGGGGGCGGCGAGGCTCGCGGTGCGCACCCGATCCCGCGTGGTCATGAACCCGGGAAGCTCCGTGAGGTTGTCCCGCGAGCGGTTCACCGTCACCTGGCCGTTCAGCGCGCCCAGCGTCAGGGTGAGGTCTCCACCATCCTGCTGACGGTCCGCCTGCACGGGAGCCACCACGCTCCGGTAGAGCGGATCCACGCGTTCATGCCGTATCGTGACCGCCGCCTGAACCGCGCCAATCCCCGGAAGGGTACGTCCTTGCACCGGCGTCAGGCTGGCCTCGACAAAACGTGCAGTGTTTGTCTCCCGCTCCATCGCGACCAGCAGCGTGTCGGCCCCAAGTTGGGGATCGCGGAGCGGATTGACGAACCGTGAGCGGGACACCCCACTCGTCAGGCGCAGTCGCTGTCCCGGCGTGGCCGCGCTGAACTGCAGCGACCCGCCATCGCTCGCCTCGGCGTCAATCACCGCCCCTTGCGTGAAGGCGCCGCGTGGCAACATGCTCGCGTCAAGCCAGGTCCCGTCGACGCGCAGTGCCCCCGGACGCGTCGGCAGCAGTTCCCGACCCAGCGAAACGGCCAGGACGCGATGGTCGCCGTTGGAGACCGGGAACAGCTGGTCCCACCCAACCGTGGACGCGGCCCCCATCGCCGCCATCCCGAGGGTGGTCCCCCCGCGCGTCCAGGCTATCGTCGCCCCGCGCGCACCAAAGCCGTTCACCAGGTGGCGACTCGCCCCGAAGCTCGTGTGTCCCAGGACCACGGTGGTTCCGACGGTCCGCAGCGAGACGCGATAGTCTGACAAATCGAGTCGCGGCGCCGCCTCCTGCCGCAGGCCGTACCGCAAGGCCTCCTCGCGACGCGAGGCGCCCACCAGGTTGGTCGAACTCTCCAGCGTGAACCCCTCGTGTTCGTGCGTGGTGCCCAGGGAGCCGTTGAACGCGAAATCCTGGAAGCGCGGACGCTCCGGCTCGGGCATGCCGCTGGTGCTGCTGGCCAGCTGTCCCTTGTTGGTCAGGGTGCCCTGCGGTTGCGCCTCGATCCGCCGAAAGCCGCCCGCGGTGAGCACCTTCACGGTGACGCGCTGCAGCTCAATCCATGCGGCCCCCCGTCGTGCGGTAGGCCACCACCTCGGTCTGGCCGTGCGGGAGCGGCTCCACGCCGGGGCGATAGCGCAACCCCGTCGGCAGGCGCTCTGCCAGCCCGGTCACGTCCACGCCACCCACCATGAGGACCAGCGCGCCCTCGTCGGGGCGCAACACGCGGTGCAGCCGGATCTCGATCGGGGTGGTGTTCGGCAGGTACCGGCCCGTATCGATGGCGATCTCCACGCGGAGGCTGTCGGCATCGCCCTGGGCGGGCAGGACAACCGGCAGCAGCAACGCGGCGAGGAGGCAGAGCGGGCGAGGGAAGTGATGGCGCACGGAAGGGGACAGGGACGGCGGGAACTGGCTCGGTCTCCCCCACACCATCGGGAAACGGGCGCGGCCGGTATCACGGGGATGATCCCCAACGGGCGGGTTCTCCGATGGTGCAGGTGTTCCCCCATGCATCCGGACCACCCGCCGCCGCGCTGCCCATGTTCACCTGCCCTGCCCCCGCGTCCCGCGTCCTGCTGACCCTCTGTTCCCTCGCGGTGCCGCTCGCGCTCCGGGCACAGACGCGGGACCCCGTCACGGAAGCGAAGGCGCTGTTTGATGCGCGAACTCCGGCCACGACGACCGCTGGCACCCTCAAGCGCGACCATGCGCGGACCATCACCCAGACCAGCACAATCCTGCGCACGGTCGGCTACCCGGCATCTGATGTGGTGCCGGCCCTCCGCACCGAGTTCACGTCGAGCGCCAGTACGCTGTACCAGGCGCTACGCGTCGCGGGATACGACGCTCGCTCCTCCGGCGACGCCATGACCCGCGACGGATTCGTCCTCTCCTGCATCGATCCGCAGGGGTACGCGGTGCCGTGCGGCGGCTTCGGTGGACCACCCGATACCCCGGTGATGGGCCAACTCACGGTCCATCCGTCGCCGGAGGGTGAGACGGGGCAGCAACTCTACATCACGGGATCGAATATCCCGCCGGTGTTCGTGATGCTGGGTGGCGCCATGCTCACCGAGCTGAACGCGAGCAGCTCGGCTGTCGTGGTCCGGCTGCCCTCGACCGCAATGACGGGGAACCTCACCATTCGTCGCAAGTCCGATAACGTCTCCGGCACGCTCCAGCAGAACTATCGCGTGGTCGCCCCGCCGCTGAATTGGTCAAACTGGGCACAGCCGGCCATCATCGGGGCCGTGGAGGACATGAAGCGCTGGCTGCAAGGCGCCCGCGTCCAGTCCGGCTGCGCAATCGATGGTCCCCTGACGACGCTGGCCGCCGGGTCGTTCACTTCAGCCACCGGATACGCGAACACGGTGCGCACGCGCCTGACCTCGGCCGGCGCTCCCGCCGCCATCGCCGATGCCTGGGACCTCGCCTTCCGACAGGCGTTCGACGCGTATACGTCGCAGATCATCACGGTCCCGCCGCTGGCCCTCTATCCATCATTTGCCGCGGTGATGGCCTCCAAGATCGGCCCAGTCCCCAACGTCCCCATGCCCCTGGGGGCCTTCACCAGCCTCGGTGGTCCCCAGATGCTCGCCCCGGCCCTCGGTGTCCGGGTGAAGAATGCGCTCGCCCCCGTCTCGGTCGATGTCCCGGCCCGTGCGCAGGCGGCTGATGCCTTCGCCACTGCCGTGAGCGGGCACTTCGCCGGGCTCCTGCTGAACTCCCTGGTCGTGAACCTGATGGGCGAGGGTCCGGTCCCGACGTACAAGACCGGGGGGGCGGGCCCCGTGAGCGGTGGCACGTGCAAGGGCACGAACATCGTCCTGCTCAAGTGAGCGCCCGGGTGCCGAGCCCTCGCCTGATATCCGCGCGCGCGTTACATACAGACGTCCCGGACCCCCATATCGCATGACCGAGGATCCCAGGCATTGGGCGCGCGTCGACGAACTCTTCGCGGAGGCGCTGTCGCTGGAAGCGGGGGAACGCGAAGCCTACCTTGATCGTGCCTGCGGCGCCGACGAGGCCTTGCGCGGGGAAGTCGTCGCCTTGCTCGCGTCGGTCACAGCCGCGTCGGACCGGATCGGCGACTCCGCGGACGCGCTGTTTGTGCCCTCCGGGCCCCTCGTGGACGCGCCCGACGCTGCGCTCCCCGAAGGCTCCATCGTCGGCCCGTATCGCGTCCGTCGACTCGTCGGCCGCGGTGGGATGGGCAACGTCTACGCGGCCGTCCGCGACGATGGCTCGCTCACCCGCGACGTCGCCCTCAAGGTGGTGCGGCAGGGCGCCGCCTCCCCCGGACTGATCCGTCGCCTGCGGCGCGAGCAGCGGATCCTCGCCGGACTCGAGCACGTCGGCATCGCGCGACTCTACGACGCCGGGATGACGAAGGAGGGGACGCCGTACCTCGTCATGGAGTTCGTCGACGGAGTGCGCATCGACACCTGGGTCCGCGACGCGGGGCTCGACACCCGGGCCATCCTCACCGTGTTCGACGATGTCTGCGATGCGGTCGCGTTTGCGCACCAGCGTTTCGTGATTCACCGCGACCTCAAGCCGGCCAACATCCTCGTCGACGCGCAGCGCCGCGCCCGGCTGCTGGACTTTGGCATCGCACGCCTCACCGACGAGACCGACGAGGAAACACTCACCCGTCCGGGCCAGCTGGTCCTCACCCCGGAATACGCCTCGCCCGAACAGGCGCGCGGCGAGCCGGCGACCGCAGCAATGGACGTGTACGCCCTGGGTGTCCTGCTGCACGAGCTGCTCACCGGGGTGCGTCCCGAGTGGCAGCGGATGGTGATGACGCAGCAGTCCCTGGTTGGTGTCGAGCGGGCCATGCGTGCGCCCAGCGCTGTGGCCGCCGATGCCACGCGAGCGCGTGACCTGCGCGGCGACCTCGACCAGGTGATTCTCACGGCGCTCGCGCCCGATCCGGCACGCCGTTACGCCACGGTCCAGGAGCTGCGCGACGACCTGCGCCGCGTACGGGACGGCTACGCGATTCGCGCCCGCCGTCCTGGTATCGCCGAGCGCACCTGGCGCGCCGCCCGCCGCAACCCGGTCCTCGCCAGCGCATGGTCGGCGGCGATCGTCCTTGGCATCGCCTTCCTCGCGAGTGTCTTCGTCCAGAACGCACGAGTCGGGCGGGAACGCGACCGCGCGACAGCCGCGCGGGATTCAGCAGCCGCAGATCGTGATCGCGCCCTCGCCACCAACCGCGTCCTCTCCTCGCTCTTCGACGCGGCCGATCCCTGGAACACTCGCGACGGCGCCCCGGTGACGCTTGGCGAGGCGCTCGACCGCGGCGTGGCCCGGGTCAACCGGGAGCTGGCCGGACAACCCGCCGCACGGGCCGTGTTGCTGACGGCCATCGGCAAGGCCTACACAGGGCTTGCGCGCTTCGACGATGCCCAGGCGGCCCTGGACACCGCGCGTGCCTTGCAGGCGGCCGATCCGGCGTCGACGGCCGATGAACGGGCTGCGACGCTCACCGCCCTCGGACTCCTCGCCTCGGCGCGCGGACTGACGACGGCGGCGGAGTCCTTGCACACCAGTGCCCTGCAGCTCCGCACAGATTCGATCCCGCGGCCGCGGGACTCGGTCGTCGCACCTGCTGCGCCTGCGCCGGATCGCAGACTGGCGATCGCCTTGGTGAACGTGGGCGCGAGTCACATGGACGCGCGACGGTTCGATTCGGCGCGCGTGTACCTCGATTCCGGCATCGCCGTGTTGCGCGCGCAGCGACCCATGGACTCGACCGCGCTGGCCGAGGCCCTCAACAACCGGGCGACGCTCGCCATGCGGGGCAACGACTTTCCCCTGGCCGCGCGCCTGGCCTCCGAAGCCCTCGGCATCAACCGCCTCGTCCTCGGGAACGACCATCCCCGCGTGGCCGGGGAAACGGCCAATCTGGCCTTCCTCCTCGACCGCACCGGGCGGAGCGCCGAGGCGGAACCCATGGTCCGCGAGGCGCTGCGCGTCCTTGGCGCTCGCGTACCTGCCGGTCACCCAACCATCCGCAGCGCTCGCGTGTTGCTCGGCAATATCCTCTCGCGCACGGGGCAACTCGAGGAAGCATCAGGGCTGATTGCCGACGTCGTGCGGGTCGAACGCACGCTGCCGGAGGCACAAGCGGGATTCTCCGTCACGCTCGACAACTATGCTGGCGTCCTCGAGAAACTCGGGCGACATTCCGATGCCTTGGCGACCTATCGTGAGGCGCTGGAGGTGGCCCGTCAAACATCCGGCCCGGAGAACCCCGGGGTGGCCATCATGCAGGGCAAGGTCGCCGACATGGCCTGCCGGGTGGACGGCCCCTCCGAGGAGGTGCTGCGGTTGTTTGGGGAGTCGAACCAGGGGCTGGAACGCATCTTTCCGGAGACACATCCCTTTCGCGTTGGAGGGCGCGGGACGCGGGCGATGTGCCTGCTCCGCGCCGACCGCCGCACCGAAGGCGAGCCCGAGCTGGTGGCGGCGTTCGATGTCGCCCGGCGAGGGCCGCCGCAGTTGCATGGGATGGCGCGTTTGTTCGGCAACGATCTCGTGGCCCTGTACACCCGCTTTGGCGACCAGCAAAAGGCCAGCGTCGTCCGCGCACAGGTCGACTCCCTCACCGCCCCAGGCTCCCGCTGAGCCACGCCGAGGGACCGATGATACGCCGCGGTCCCGAAATCCGATGGTGAGAGTGTCCCCTCATCGGATCCTCTCTCATGCACATCTCAAAGATCGGCCTGATCGCCGCCATCGGTGGCGCCGTCCTCACCACCATCGCTGCTGCCAGCCCGCGCGGATTCGCGGCAGTCGCCGAGACGTATTACGGCTGCCTGCCCAACTACACCTTCCAGGTGAGCGGCACCAACGCCCGCTGCTACAAGCCGGGAACCGTCCAGACGGCAGACATCATCTGTGGGATCGGCGCGGTCAAGGCGATGGACCAGTTCAACGGGGGGAAGGACGGCTGCCAGCTGAAGACCAACAACCTGCTTACCAACTACACCTGCCCGACGGGCTACGCGCAGAAGGTGCAGCCTGGCCCGGACATGTGCACCAAGCAGGGGACCCCGTCGATCCTCGCTCCGTCGGTTGCAAAAAGTCTTTAGGTGGTGCCGCGCGGGGCGGGAACCCTCTCGCCCCCGCTCAGGCCGTCCCCTCAGTCATGAAGCGATACAACCACGCACGCGCCCGGGCCCAGTCCCGCTTGACGGTCGGAACCGAGAGCCCGACGACGGGGGCAATCTCCTCGTAGCTCAGCCCCGCGAAGAACCGGAGTTGCACCAGCTGCCCGAGCCTGGCGTCGTGCTGCTCCAGGCGCACCAGTGCCTCCTCGATCGCCAGCAGGTCTTCCGCGCGATCCACCGCTGGCAGCGCCCCTTCATCCAGCGAGACCGCGCGCACGCCACCACCGCGCTTCTCAGCCACACGCGCCCGCGCGTGATCCACGAGCACGTACCGCATCGCGCGGGCCGCCAGGGCCATGAAGTGCGCACGATCGTTCCACACCGCCGCATTCCCCTCGCTCAGGCGCAGGTAGGCCTCGTGGACAATGGCGGTGGTATTGAGCGTCTCAGACGCCCCCTGCCGCGCCCGCTGGTCATGCGCGAGGCGCCGCAGCTGGTCATAGACCTGGGCGTACAGTTCGCCGATCGGCGTGGAAGAAGACTCGGTCACCACGGCATAAGAGGCGCGCCATGAGGCACCCTCCGCAACCCCTCGGCACCGCCGCCATCGCGCCCCCGCCTTGTCCGCACATCTTGGCCGCCGCACTTTCCGTCGTGATGGGCACCCCACCGCGCGTCCCACCCGATCGACTGCCCCGCATCGAGGCCATCTTCTCGGAGGCCCTCGCGCGCACGCCGGAAACTCGCCCCGCCTTCCTCGCCGAGGCATGCGGATCCGATGCCGACATCCGCCAGGAAGTGGAGAGCCTGCTCGCCGCCCTCGAGCGCTCAGGGGAACGATGGGAGACCCCCGCCCTGCCGCTCGTCGACCTCGCCTCGGTCTCACGCACCGGCGAGACACGCGTCGGGATGATGGTCGGACCGTACCGCTTGATCCGCCTCATTGCCCAGGGCGGCATGGGCGCGGTGTACGAGGGTGAGCGTGCGGACGCGCAATTCCGGCAACGTGTCGCCGTGAAGTTCCTGCGCCATGGCATCCCGACCGCGCAGTCGCGACGGCGCTTTGAACATGAGCGCGCCATCCAGGCGCGACTACAGCATCGCAACATCGCTGGTCTGTTCGACGGCGGCGTCCTCCCCGATGGCCATCCGTATTTCGTCATGGAGTTTGTCGACGGCGTTCCCATTACGACCTACGCCGCCACCCATGCCCTCTCGATTCCCGCCCGACTCCAGCTGGTGCGCCAGGTGTGCCGCGCGGTGCATTACGCCCACGAACACCAAGTGGTCCACCGCGACCTGAAGCCGAGCAACATCCTCGTCACCACGGACGGCACCGTCAAGCTCCTCGACTTCGGGATCGCGCGGCTCCTCGAAGGGTCCGACGACGACCTCCCGCTCACGCTCGGCGGAGACCGCGCGCTGACTCTCGAATACGCAAGCCCCGAACAGATCAACGGACAGCAGGTCACGACGGCGTCCGACATCTACTCACTCGGCGTCGTCCTCTACGAGCTGCTGGCCGGGCGGCGCCCGTTCCTGATGGCCGACCTGCCGATCGCCGAGGCCGTTCGGCAGGTCACCCAGGTCCCGCCGGTGCCTCCCAGTGTCGCCGTCGACTCCACGATGCCCGAGGGTGTGCGCCGCGTCCTGCGCGGTGAATTGGACGACATCACCGCCATGGCCCTGCGCAAGGAACCGGAGCGCCGCTACGCCTCGGTTGACGCGTTCGCCCACGACCTCGCCGCGTGGGAACAGGGGCGCCCGGTCAGCGCCACCGCAGATACCGTTGCGTACAGCATCAGGAAGTTTGTGCAGCGGCACCGATGGCAGAGTGCCAGCGCCGCGCTGCTGGTGCTGTCACTGGTCGTTGGGGCAACCACCACCTGGTGGCAGGCGCGACGCGCCGAGACCCGGTATCGAGACGGACGCCGCCTGGCCAACGCGCTCCTCTCCGACGTCCACAACGCCATAGCCGACCTCCCGGGCGCCACCGCCGCACGCGCCGCCCTCATCGCCCCGGCCCTCGAGTACCTCGATCGCACTGCCCGGGAAGTGGTGGATGATCCCGCGCTCGATCGCGAACTCGCCTTTGCCTACCAACGCATCGGCGATGTCCAGGGAAATCCCACCAACGCCAACCTCGGCGACATCGCCGGCGCACGCGCCTCGTACCGCAAGGCGCTCGAGATCGCCGAACGGGTGTATCAGCAAATGCCGAGTGACGAGGGCTCCGCACGACTCGTGGCACTGGTAAGCGAGCGACTCGCTGATGTGGGTGAGGACGACGGGAACGTCCGCGGCTCGATGACACACCAGGATCGCGCCGTTCGCCTGTATGAGACCATCGCCCAACGGTGGCCCAGCCCGGAGGCGACGCACCAGCTCGCCGTGAGCCTCTCCAAACGCGGCGACCTGGCCGGACATCCCGCCTTTCGCAACCTCGGCGACACGGCGGCCGCGATGCGCGAATATCGCAGCGCACTTGCGCTGCTCGAACGCGACTCGAGCACGACTACCAACGCCTATCGCAATCGCCGCTATCGCGCCTTGATCCTGGAACGGATGGGTCGCATTTCGGGCGACGGCGGCGGCGCCGACGCCCCCGACCTGCTCGCCCGGTCTCTCGCCCAGCGGGAGCAGTTGGCCGCCCTGCGGCCCGGCAGCATGGATGCCCAACGCGATGTGGCCATTGCCCACTTCCTGCTCTGCGGCCTCTACCAGTCGCGGGGCGAGCTGCCCACCGCCCTCGCCGCGTGCGAAGCTTCGTACCGGATCCGTCGCACGATCTACCGCGCCGACCCGAAGAACGTCCAGCTGCTCCGCGGGATGGGGTTGATCCACCATCGGCTCGGTGACCTCGCTGCCGCCCGCAACGACCGCCTCGTCGCCAGGACCCAGTATCGCTCGGCGCTGGCCTTCTATGACTCCTCGCCATGAACCGCGGCGCCAGTCGCGCGGACTCGAGCGATCGGGCCACCATCGCCCGACGCCTCACCGCGATCGACGCACCCTGACGACCCACCCGCGGTCGCCCCTCGCGCGCCGCCGAGCCGCGGCGACCGCGGCGGTGATACGCCGGACCGCGATCCTGCGATTTCCCTGATGACCGCTCCACGCCACAGTGCTGACACGCAGCACGACCGGGGCCAAACCAGGAGAAAACTCTCGTGCGCCGACTCCCCCCTCGCCTCGCCGTACCCGCTCTCTGCGCGGCCATGGTCGCCTTCGCCTCCACGCTCGACGCGCAGGCCAGCCTGTCCAATGCGGAGTGGAAGCTCCAGACCAACTCCGGAGGTGCGGCACTCTCCTCCGGCAACAAGACCGTCACCCTGCAGCTGCCCGCCCCATCGCAAATCACCAACTTCTACGCCTTCAACGTGGAGGTCACCTTCACGTCGTCGACCGCGACCGGGTCGAACCACTCGATGATCCCGCTGAACTCCAACAAGCCCAACATCCTCTCCTGCTTTGAGATCAAGGGAGGAACCGTCCCCTCCAACCGTCACAAGTCGACATCCTGCAAGGTCGAAGCAGCGGCCGCCAAGGCGGTGACGTCCGATCAAACCATCACCGTCACCGTCGGTGGAACCAACGGCAACAAGACCCTCACCACGATCATCAAGCCGTACACCGGCCCGAACTACGTGGCGACCCTGCAGACGGTCACTGGTGCGATCTATCGCGGGGACCTCGCCACCTTCCGCATCAAGCTCATGTCCCCCGTACCATCCGGGCAGCAACAGGTCGTTGGATGGGGACTCACGCCACCAACGTGCTTTCAGAATGCATCGAACTCGCGCTTCTACAACTCGAATTGGACGCTGAGCAACGTCAACACGGTCACCTTTCAGGCCGGGGAAATCCAACGCGACGTCACCGTCCGCGTCGCTGACGTAAAGACCTGTGAAGGCGGCAATCGCCTCTTCGAGACCTGGGCCCGAATACGCCGAACACCCAAAGCTCGCCGACGTACAAGTCCCACTACTTCACGATCCTCCAGAAGTAGGCCAGACCGGGTGCGCGACCGTCCGCCCGCGGCGACTGGCGGGTTCGCCTGTCAGGGGAGTCCAGGCGGTCGCCCCGCAGTGGCCGCCGTCGCTGCGGGTGAGGCTGGAACCCCGGGACCGATCCCGCGATGTTTGTTGCATGGGCGCTCCTGCCCCGCTCCCACCCATGCGACTCCTGCGCCGACTCCTCCCGCTCCTCGTCCTCGCCCTCGTGGGTGCGGGTCTCTTCATTGGATACCGAGGTTGCCTCCCGGCCTCCCATCATCGACGTCGCCACCTCCACGACCGAGGATGTGGTGCGCCTCCCAGCCGTCACCGGGCGGATTCGGCCGCGCCTCTCGAACTCGGTCCAGCCCCAGTATCGGGCACAGTGACCTCCCTGACGCGGAGCGAGGGAGACCTGGTCCCGCCGCGGCGACGTCCTCGCCACCCTGGACGCCCGGGTTCGCAGGCCGTGATCGAACAGGCCACCGCGCAACTCGCCGCGCGCCGCGTGGACGTGGACCAGCGCCAGCGAGAGTATGATCGCCTCCAGCGCCTTGGTCACCGCCGGTGGACTCCCGGAACGCGACGCCGAGCAGGCCAAGTTCGCCCCAGAAAGCGCTCGTGAAGGGGTGCGGCAGTTCGAGGCACTGATCTCGGAATCCCGCTCCCGCCTGCGCGACTTCACCCTCCGCTCACCGATCGACGGCTACGTCCTCGCCCGCCCGTCGACCCCGGCCAGAACGTCACGCCACAGACGGTGATCTACGAGATCGCGACCGGCACCGGCGCCGAGATCGAGCTGGAAGTCGACGAACAGTACCTGGGCGAACTGAAGGAAGGACTTCCCGCTCGCGTGTCGCCCCTCACAGGGGCCCGCACGGAATACCGGGCCGTCGTGGATTACATCGGCCGGCGCGTCAGCGAGACCAGTGGTGCGGTGCCGGTGCGGCTGCGTTTTGTTGAGTCCGCCCCACGGCTTCCCGTCGGGCTGTCCGTCGACGTGAACCTCGAGATCGCGCGTCATCCCGGCGCGATCACGGTCCCGCGGGTCGCGGTCGGTGGGCTTGGCGCCGAACCGTTTGTCATGGTGGTACGTGCTGACACCGTGCGGCGACAGGTTGTGCGGGTGATCGACTGGCCGTCGGAGCGGATCGTAGTCGTGGAGGGGATGAAGTCCGGCGACACCGTCGCCATCGCCCCCAAGTCGGTGCGCGACGGCCTGGCCGTGCGCACCCGCACCGGCGCCAATGCCCTTTGAGTTGTCCGTCGCCCTCCGGTATATCCGGAGCGGCCGACTGCAGACCCTGCTGATCTTCAGCGGGTCGCGGTCGGGATCGTCGTCTTCACCTTCATGGCGGCGCTGATTAACGGCCTCGCCGTGTCGCTGACCAACAACGTCATCGGCAACCTCGCGCACGTGCGGCTGGAGCCGCTGCCGCAGGAGCCGCGCACGCTCACCACCGCCGATGGGGCGTGCCCTCGTCGCTGTGCAGCGCGGGAACGAGGCTCGCTCCCCTGATCACCGGCTGGCGCAACGTCGCCCAGATGATCGATCGGCTCCCCGCGGGTCACCGCCTCGGCCGCGTCGGTCTCCGGCTCCGGCTTCATCCAGCGCGGCGAGCAGATCCTTCCCGTCTCCCTCACCGGCTACGAACCGGGCAAAGAGAGCGCGATGATCGACCTCGCCAGCGGCATCGTCCGCGGCTCTGCGTCACTAGGGCCCGGCGACGTGCTCATCGGGATCACGATGGCCGCAGACCTGGGGGTGACCACGGGTCAACGCCTGCGGAGCTGCAGGACATATTTGCGGCACCGGCGGTGGCGGAGCAGTTGCGAGGGATGACCGTGCTCGATGCGGTCGACTGGATCGCCGAGAATGCGCGGTTGCAGGATCGCGCTGAGTGCAGGGGCGCACCGGGGACCTCGTGAAGTTCTTCGCGATCCTGCTGATCATCATCGCCGTGGCGTCGCAGCTCCTGCTGTCAGGCCGTGCGGCGCCGCGTGGAGATCGGGATCATGCGCAGCATGGGGTGACGCGGGCGTCGGTGACCTGGATCTTCCTCTGCTTCAGGGGTTGTTCATCGGGTTGTTCGGATCGTGCTCGGCGCCGCCCTCGGCTACGGCTTCGCATTCCTCGCCGTGGTGACCCTGCGGCCTGATGGCACGCAGAGCCTCCCGATCGACCCGGCACTCGGCGAGTACTGGCTCGCGATCTCCATCGCGACCGTGGCGTCCACCCCGCGGCGATCCTGCCCCGCGCGCGTGGCGTCGAGCACCGACCCGGTGGAGGTCATCTCCGCATGAGCGACGTCGTGCTGCGCGTCATCGACCTGCGCAAGACGTATGTCGATGGCGACGTCGAGACCCCCGGTGCGCCAGGGGATCGACCGGAGTTCCGCCACGGCGAGTTTGTCGCCCTCATGGGCCCCGTCGGGGAGCGGCAAGAGTACTCTGCTGTCGATCCTTGGCACCCTGCTCCGTCCCACCAGCGGCGAGGTCGAGCTGGTCGGCAACCGGTTGAGCATCCCTGGACGACGCGGCCGTGACCTCGTTCCGCAACCAGCACATCGGGTTCGTCTTCCAGTTCCACCACCTGCTCCCGGACTTCCACCGCGCTGGAGAACGTGATGTTCCCGCGTTCCCGCGACGCCCGGACGACCTGCGGGTGACGCGTGCGCGCGCGGCCGAGTTGCGCGGAGAGTTGGGTTTGAGCGACCAGGCGGACTTCCGCGACCAAGCTTCCCCGGTAGAAGCAGCGTGGCCAAGCGCGCGCCCTGATGAATGCGCCAGATATCGTCCTCGCGGACGAACCCACCGGCAACCCCTCGACCACGAGACCGGCGAGGAGGTGTTGATCCTGATGCGCGAGTTGTGCCGCGAGAAGGGACGATGTTCCTCATCAGCACCTACGACGAGGCCATCGCCGCGCGCAGTGACCGCGTGGTGCGGATTCTCGACGGCCGGGTGAAACCGACGTGACCGCCTAACGACTGATCGTGTAACGCCGGAAGGCGAAACCGAGCCGCTGCGCCGCCGGGTGCTGGATCGGCACCGCAAGCCCAAAGGCTGCCGTCGGAGAGGAAAGTCATCCTGAGGTACTCGCCGGCGGCGCCTACGTACCGTGGCCGTGTCCGGCGGAAACCCTTGCTGGAACGCCTCAGGCTGGAATGCCAGGGCGCGGGCCACGCGCGGTGTCCCGTCACCACGCTGTCTCGATGTAGGCCACCGTGGCGACCAGGCATTGCCGGTCCGGTGAACCAGCTCGCCGCGAGTTGCCCGTCCCCGCGCGTTGCGATGAGGTAGGGGAAATGGGTCACCGCACTGTCGCGTGAGATCTCCGAGTCGTCCAGCTCGCTCCCATGTCGCGGGGCGTGCCAGCCAGACCGCGTTCTCGTGTCCCCACAGACTGAAGAGTGCGCCGGTCGCGTCAGGCAAGATCGGCCTGACCCAGCGTGGTTGCGCGGCCTCGTTCCAGTCGGCGGGTTCACGGTGGTGTCACGCATCGCCTCCCATACGCGCGTGCCCGGCGGCGTGCGCTTCACCCACGTCTCCTCGGTCCGTGGAGGTGAAGAGCCAGTCCTCCCCCGCATTGAACGAGTTGCCGGAGACCGAGATCGGCACCACTCGCCGCCAGCTCACCCTTCGGGCCCACGGCGAGGTGGGTTCGCGACCCGCCCATAAGGGGTGGATAATGTGGACGCTCGCCCATGTTGCGTCCACCATCGGTGCTGCGCATGTAGGAGACGCCGGCTCCATCGTTCCCAGATCGCGCGTGCGCCGTTGTCCGCGGAGACGTCGATCCACGGCCGGTCACCGAGCCGCGTGTCTGATA
>JADJRJ010000010.1 GCA_016712265.1 Gemmatimonadota bacterium
GCTTCACGTCGGGGTTCCTGCGGCCCGGCCGGCGGATGTGCTGGAAGGCGCACTCGAGCGAGCGCACCAGCGGCTCGTCGGGGCGCATGGCCGTGGGCGAGCTCGTGCGCCAGCGCCAGAAGCACCCCTCGCGCTGGTGGAACCAATTCTCGAAGCTACGCTCGCCGGTCGCGTCGAGGAAGTCCCCGGTGATGTGGAACCAGCTGCGCGCGCGCAGCTCGAGCTCCGCGATGACGCGATCGCGATCGCCCACAAGGCGCGCGCCGGGCGCATAGTGGAAGTGCTTGCCGGCCGCCCCGTGCCAGTCGAACGGCAGCTGGTAGAGACCCTCGAACGAGAGCAGCCCGCCGGGAAGCCGGTGGAAGGACACCACGTAGGTGCGCCCGCGCGAGGCCCCGAGCACCAGGTACGCGAGCCGGTGCTGTGGGATCACGATCAGGTGGTCCCACTGCACGACCCACTTGCCGCGCGAGGCGATGAGGCGCCGCACCTCGGCTAGGCTCGAGGGCGCTGGCGGAGGGTGGAGCTGCCGCACCGAGGGCGCGCTCTCGACCAGCTCTGGGAGCACGACCGGGGGGAGGTCTGCGAGGCGCGCACCCACGATCACTTCCGGTCGTTGAGGAGCTCGTCTTCCGTGATCTCCGCGAAGTCCGGCCCGGGCCGCCCCACCAGCACGATGGAGTCCCGAGACGGGGCCGCGCTGCCGGTGAGGGCCACACCATGTCGCTTCACCTCGAGCGCATCGAAGAAGGCCGGCGCGAGCGTCGAGACGAGGCCGATGAGAACTCCGAAGGTGGTGCCCTCGGGGTCGCCCCAGATGCTCACGCCGATGAGCCCGAGCACGGAAGCGAGGAGCGCGAAGGTGATGACGAGGAGTCGGGTGGTGTGCGTGATCATGGTGGGCTAAAGCCTACAGCAGCACGCCAAACTGCGCCACCGCGGCGCACCACCAAGTCAGTAGACCACCCACGCCGGGCCCGCCGGCGGAGTCCACCACGGCGCTGGTCTGCTGCGTGGTCTGCACGGGGTCGGTCACTTCTGCACCGCCTTTGCTGCGACGCCGGTCTCGTCCGCGTCGTCATCGCTGATCTTCGTGAGCGCGTAGTCCCGCAGCGCTTGCGCCGTGGAGGCCGGCACCGCGTCTCGCACGTCTTCGATGCTGATGAGCCGGCCTGTTGCACGACGCGCGATGATGGCGTCTGCGCGCGTGGCCCCGATGCCCGGCACCGCTAGCAGCGCGTCCCGTGAGCCACGGTTGAGCAGCCGCAGCACGCGCGCCTTTGCCACGCGGGCCTTGTTCGGTGCGTCCAGCGGCGGAAGGTGCGCCACGCGCTCCCCGTCGACCGGGCGCCCGTCTGCGCCCACGCGGACGGCTTGCACTGCGGCGATCGTCTCCGTGCGGATCTGGTCGAGCGGCACGTGGATCCCGCCGCCGACGCGCACCACGAGCCCCGAGTCGATGTCGGCCTGAGTGTACCCGCGTGGATAGCCGTGGGCGACGTCAAGCTGTGCGATGATCTCGGCGCACTCCATTGCTGTGCCGTGGAACCTCATACGCCCCACTCCTGCGTGATGTAGTCCTCGACTGCGGTGTTGCGCGCGGCGTTGTAGATGAACAGCGCGAGGATGTGGCCGTCAGTGGCATAGGCGCCTGTGTAGTCCGAACCGATCCTAGACGCGCCACCGATCGCGGTATTTGCCCCACACGCAACAGGCGTAGCGGCTACGCCGTTGCGCCAAAAGCTGAATAACGAGCTGTCTTGTTGGTACGTCACGCGCTGCCTGGTCGTCGTGACGGCAACCGACGAGTCACGGAATCCCGTGTCCAGGAGTCGATATGTGGATACGCCGCCTACGAGCAGGCGGCCTGTCTGTGTGTCGAAAATACCGCGCAGTGTGTTCGGTTTGATTACCGCGTAGATCGTCCTTGGCCCTGCCACAGCCGTGATGCCAGTGTTGATCAGAGAGTCGTTCGTTCCGTCGAAATACAGCGACGCGTAACCATCCGCTGTCGTGATCGTCGGGCGGTTGCCAGCTGTCGCCTGCGTCGCGTGCCACCCGTTGCCGCTCTGATCAGCCCACGCGGAGCACGCGCCCGATACGTTGGTCACGCCCACACGCGCGTCGTAGGCCGCGAGTAGGTTCGTGGTTGGCAGGGTGAGCCGAGAGCCCGTCGTCGCCATCACGCCCTGGCCGAACATCATCATGGGATCTCCGCGCTGATCCAGACGTGCGCCAGGGTCGCGCTCACGACGGTCACGAAGATGGTGTCGTTCGCCGCGATGGCGGTCGCGCTAGGCTTCTTGCCGAAGTACTTGATCACGTGCCGCCCGAGCCCACGAAGGTCACCGCGCCGCCCGCGACCGATGTCACGTAGAAGCCGCAGCTCCACGCGCGACCAGTGCCGCCCGCCGCGAAGAGGTGTGCGGGATGGTCACCGCGATCGCGTTGCTGGCCGCGTTCAGCGGGATGATGTCACCCGCGTCGCCGGCCGCGAGCGTCTTGGTGGCCGACGTGTGCGCGGTCTGGACGAGGGGGTAGAGCGCGTCGGTGGCGGTGGTCTGGGCGGTGGCCGTTGCGATCACGAGGTCCGAGATGGTTGCACCGCCGTCCGCCAAACCACCAACACCATCGCCCACGATGATGTCACCCGCTGGGGGCGCCGGGTTCATCACAGGGATGAAGGCGCTCACAACACGGCGCGCCCAGATGGGGATCGTGTTCGGGAAAGTCTGCCGGCTCATCGGGTGCTCCTCAGCCGTTCAACAGCACGTAGTTGATGGTCACGTAGCCGTTCAGCGCGGGGTCGCGCGGATCGACGCTCGAGGCCGCGCCGGCGGCCACGAAGGTTCCCGCAGCATCCACACGGATGTGCTTCCAGCGCAGGCGCACGTGCGTGAAGGGCGCCACGTCGTAGGTGAAGTGGAACCCGATGGGGAAGACCTGGGGCTCTTCAGCCGGCGGATTCGGCGGAGCGGAAGCGTCCACCTCGAACACCGGCTGGTCGATGCGGCGCTCGATGCTGTAGGGCGGCTCGGGCGTGTCGCCCGCGAGCATGTTGGGCGACCGGATTTCGGACGCGTAGACGCTGCGCGTCGCGTACACCGTGCCGACGCCCACGGGCTCAGGCTGGCTCGAGTCGCCGCTCAGGTTCAGTTGGCTGAACGCGTTGTCGAGCAACGTGTAGGGCACCCAGCGGGAGCCGTTGTTGCTCACCTCCATGATAGTGCTGAGCACGTAGCTCATGCGCACGGCCTCGTCTTCTACGTTCGGCGGGACGTAGTTCAGAATCCAGAGGATCGTGCCCACGTCCGAGACGTCGATGGCGTCGCCGATGTCGTAGGCCTCGCCGGGCACCTGCACCTCGTCGCACGGCAGGTACTGCCCGATGCGCCAGGTGGCGTAGTCGTCGATGAGCCCCTTGCGCACCACCGTGTAGAGCGTGGCCGCGCCGCGCTCGACCGCCGGCACGAAACGGGGTCCCGCCTCGCCGCCTTCGAGGGGAACGAGCGCGCCGTTAGGTCCCACGTAGCTGAGTGAGTCGCTGGCCTGGTCGTCGCGCCGTGTGCTCTGGTCGTTGCGCATCTCACTCTCCAAACAGGAAGGCCGCCAGCTTGTTGGCGCCGCCCTTCACGATCCGCTGCCCGACGAGCCGCGCGCCCTCGGCGAGCACCTCGGACGTGCCCTCGACGAGCTTCTCCGCGCGCTGCACGTGCTCCGAGCAGACCCACGCGGCTGGCACGTCGCCCAGGTAAAACAGGTGGCCGTCCGTGACGTCCTTCGGGCGCGCGTCGCAGCCCGGGTGCGCGCAGCGGGCCTTCCGCTTGATCACCGGCGCCCCCGCTTCTTCCACACGACGAACCCGACCACGACAGCAGCGACGCCCAGGCTGAGGTACGCGTAGCCCATGCCACGCACGTTCGGCCCCGGAGCTGATGCCTGTGGCGGCATGCTGTACGGTGTCATGCGCGCGGCCTCGACGTAGCGCGCTGCGTGATCGTCAACCCATGCGGCAACAGACGGGGCGAGGGCCACGTCACCAGCACGCCACTCCCAGTACGGTGGGCGCTCGATGTGCAACGCGTCGTACACGCCGTGCAGCGGGTCGATGTCGAATGTCCCGTGGCAAACCTGCTCAGCGCAGGATGTGAAACGCCGCCCGCTTTGCGTGAACAACGACCCATCCTGCTGCCGCACCACACCGAGCCACCAAAGCTGTGGATCTGTTGCACCGTACGGTACTGGTTTGCCATCAGCGCCCCCCGCTTCTTCCACACGACGAACCCGACCACGACAGCAGCGACGCCCAGGCTGAGGTACGCGTAGCCCATGCCACGCACATTCGGGCCCCAACCACCGCCACCACTGCTTGGCGCAGGTGCACGCAACGAGTCAGAGTGGTGCGCTGCAGCGCTAGCTGACCAACCACGCCACCACTCCAGCAAACCAGCATCCAGCTCCACACCCATGCCGTCTTCGGAGACGTTGAACGCATCAGGTGGACGTGTATGCAGCACGCCCAAGTAGACAGACCGCAAACCAGAATCCGTGTAGCGCGACCACAAGGGGCTGCACGTGGTGTAGCTGCTGCATGCTTCCGCAGGAAGGGTGCCCACGCGCCAGTGCTGAAGAGCGCGATTCACATCGAGTACACTTACCCAAGCACCCATCAGCGCCTACCCCGCTTCTTCCACACGACGAAGCCGAGCGCGCCCACGCCGAGCGCGGCCGTCACGCCGCCCACGATGAGCCACACGTTCGGGCCGCGCACGCGGTAAGGAGACTCGTAGGGCTCTTCCGGTGGCAAGATGTCCTGCGGCGCCTCTGGATCACGATCACGGTTGGGTGTGGGCAGGTACGATCCCGAACGCACCAGCACCCACGTGGCGACGGGGCCCGGCAACAGCACGGAGCGCCCCTTCACCTCGTAGGTTGCTTCGCTGTGCGACAGGCCGAGCAAGTCGAAGACGCGATCCAGCATCCGCTCGGTACCAGCGCCCCAGCGACCGTCGCATGTCCCCGCACCGCAGCTGTGGCGCATGGACTCGATGCCGAAGTGCGCCACCAGCGCCTGCTGCAGTTGCATGACCGGGATCATCACGGGCGCGCCCGGAGCGTTCTCGGCGGCCAGCGCCGCGCCATCGGCAACGGAGGCGTTCTGCTGGGCCATGGCCTGCGCCTGCGTGAGCGGCAGCTTGGGCTGTACCGCCGTGGGAGGCGTTACGATGCCGAGGCTTCGGCTGTGCCTGCCGTAGAGGCCCGGGTGGCCACCATGGAGCGGGAGGGTGTACATCAGACCCCCCGCATCTTCTGCACTTCAGCGCGCGACTTCTGGACGTAGGCTGCGGCCGCGCATGGAGTGCACTTCGTGCCGCCCTGCGCCGCCGCGCTCGAGCTGCGCTTGCCGTATCCGGCCACGGCCCGCTGGGCGCGCTGACCGCTGTCGTACTCGGTGCCCTCGCGCGCCACGGCAGCGCGGCGCATGTCGGCCACCCCATGAAGGGTGCGTTGCAACAGCTGGGTGATGGTAGAGTTCACGGCATGACCTCCATGTTGTACTCGCGGCCCCGGAGGCCACGACCCTTCTTACCACGCGCGGGGGTCCGCCGGCCAGCCAAGCTGGTGCCGCCGCGTGCACGCTTGCGCGTAGGCGAGCTCTTGACGGGGAAGCGCGCCCCCGAGAAAGCGCCCGAGGGCAGTCCATTCAGCGCCATGTTGCTCACGGCTCGGATCTTGACGAGCTGCCAGATGCCGAACACGGCAACGGTCACTCCGGCCGCAGCTGCGGCGTACCCGAGGTAGCGCTTCGTGCGCTGATCCTGCGCGCCGCTGTGCGTCTCGAGGGGGTCCTCGGTGCGCGTGATGACGCCGTAGAAGTTGAACCCCTGCCCCGTGAGGGCCCGGCGCACAGCCAGCAGCTCGGTGCCGAAGCGCTCGGCTGTGGTGAGGTCGCCGCCCCACAGACCGTAGCCATCATCCCACTCGCGCGTGTACCAAGCCTCCCAACGGTCGGCGAGGTTCTGCCACTGCGCGACCACTGCGTGGCTGCACTTGCCGAGCTCGTTGCACTGCCGCGCCACAGTGTCGGCCGTCGCCATAAAATCAGCGTGGGTGCGCTCCACGCCGGCAGACGAACGTCTGCGGGCATCGTGATGGGCATCAGTCGAGGTACTCCACGGTGATGACGAGGATCGCGTAGCCCGTGTTGACGGCCTGCGCCTCGATGTACTGGTCCTCGGTCAGCGTCACGCACAGGTCGAGCATGTTCGCGTCGAACACCGGCATGAGGTACGACTTGCCGGCGCGCCCGAGATCGTCGAGGCTGCCCGGGGCAACCGGCCCGTCCTTGCCGCGCGAAGCGCCCGTGACCGTCACGGACTCGATCCGGTTCAGCGAGCCCGCGTCGTCGAGCTCCGGGATGTCGCCTGGCATGGCCGCGTACGGGAAGAGCGCGACGGCCACCTGCGGCGAGTTGCCCGAGGCCGCGGTGATGGACACGCGTCGCAGGCCCGCCCCCGGCTCGGGGTGCAGGATGCGCGCGGCCTCCGTGACCGTGCGGCGCCGCATCTGCGTCGGGCGGTGGCTCATGTGATCACCGTGTAGCCGATGAACCCGAGCATCACGGCCTCTTCGGTCGCGCGTGCGATGGATCCATCGTACTTGAGCGTAGGGTCAACGCCCTGGCCCGGGTCCCACAGCCAGCCCTTGCCAGGCAGCTTGTGGCACACGCAGAGGCCTGAGGTGATGCCGAGGAGCGACACCGGCACGAACTCGTGCGGCATCGGCGAGACGCCGCCGCCGTAGGACCAGCTCTGGCTCGTGCCTGTGCCGTCCACCATGATGCGCGCGCGCAGCTGCGTGATGTCGGCCATGAAGCCCGGGGCCTCGGAGCCGAGCGTGAACGTCACGCCGATGACCTGCAGGGGCTCGCCCACCGTGTTGCTGAGCTTGCTGCTGTCGAACGTGGCGAGCCCGTCGTTCGCGAGCGTGAGCCGGGCCCCGAGGTTGTAGGGGCGCCGGGTGTTCACTCCGAGGCAGTCGAACTTCACCGAGCAGATGCGCGAGCTCGCACCGCCCTCCGTGTCGATGGGGGGCCGCTCGAGGCGCACCTGAACCTTGAAGCTCGAGCGGTTGCCGAGGATGGTCGGATGGTCGAAGATCCAGCTCGTCGTGCTCGCGCCGAACACGTCCGAGGCGGCGTTGCGGCGGTTGTGCCACGCGGGGATGGGAAGGTACTCGCTCGACATGTAGCTCGCGTCGTGGCTCACGATGCGCATCGAGTAGTCGCTGATGAGCGCGGGGCTCCCCTGCTGCGGGTACTGTTCATCCGTGCGCTGCCTGTTGCCGCGCATGGCCGCCGTGATGTGCGTGATGACGACCGGGAACTGCTCCCCGTTGCGCCACACCGAGGTGTCCGGGTAGGACAGCTCCTGGTCGGTCGAGAACACGTACTCCTGGAAGTACGCACGCGGCTCGTAGCGTCGCCCCGAGACGTCCGCGATGTGGCTCTTGGCCACGTCGGCGTACTGCTGGTAGAGGGGCGCGAGGTCGTTCGGCGAAGGCTTCTGAAATTCCATGGGTCGGTCAGTCCTTGACGATGGCGTAGCCGGTGAGCGAGACGCCCACCTTGTGGTTGCCGGGGGACTCGCGGTCCTGCTCGATGGGGTTCGGATCGATGCCACCAGTCACCGCCGCCAAGAGGTTGTTCTTGCCCTCGGAGCGCAGCGTGATCCGCAGTTGCTCGCGGCTCCCGAGGCGAATGGGCGTCTGTAGCTTCATGCACGCACCCGCACCGATGGTGGGGGACACCAACACCAAGGGCGCACCGTCACGCCACCAGGACCGATTGGTTCCGCCGTTCGTGGTCTTGGCGCGCACTGCGAGACGTGTGGCGAGCGAAACGCCGCTATCTGGCGGATAGCCGTCTGCCGCTGGGAGGTTGTCCAGCCCACGAACGCCGTTGTTGTTCGGCAGATGCACCGTGAAGCCTTGCAGCCAGCCGGAGCCGTCACCGCCACCACGCAACGTTTCCTGCCTCTGCCAGTCTCGAGGATTGAACTGCGACTCGGGAGGCCACGCAACCCCGTTCGTGTTGGCGTCCAAGCTGGGGCCTGCCTGCAGCGGCGAACCCCACGGCGTCCCAGCACCGTTGACAGCCAGCAAACGGCCACGAGAAGTGCGCATCTGCTGACGGAAGGCACTGCCAGAACTCCACGCCTCGTCGAACCCCATCGTGATGTTCAGCTTCTCCGCGTCATCGTTCACACCGAGATTCGGAGCACCCAAGGAGCTCAGCCCAAATTGCACCACACCGCGGCGCACCAGGCGGTAGGGCATGTCGAACTGCCAGCGGGCCACGTCGAAGATGCGCGGCTGGGCGAAGAGCACCGCGCGCGTGCGTGGGTTGACCGTCGGCGGGACCTGCCGAGGGCTCGAGTCGTAGGGCATGAACTGCCCCATCGATAAGTCCCCGAAGGTCGGCGAGGGTGCGATGGGCAGGCACTGCCCGAGGGCCGGGCTGAAGCGCTGGACGTCAATGGGGCTCGCGCTGTGCGCGACGCTCACCGTGACATTCTGCAGCACCTCGTACGCGTCGTTCGTGACGCAGGAGTTGATGGGGCTCAGGATGAGGTGGGTCAGCACGAAGTCGTAGCGCGACCCGTTCTGCCACTCGGTACCCTCGAGGACGACCTCAGGGCCCTCCACACCGAGCTGGTTCGTGAAGGGCACGTCCACCACCTGCCACAGCGCGCGGGGCTCGTAGAGCGCCTCGTCGCGGCCCGTCGCGTAACCCTCGACGTTCATGTCGGGGACGTCGCCATGCTGGCTGATGTAGTGCGGGGTGTGGCTCATCGAGTTGCCTTCGGGACCTTACAACGGAAACGCGCCCCCTGGCAACGCGCCCCGAGGGGCAGGGTCCAGGGGGCGCGTCGCCAGCTCGAGCAGGTGATCAGGCCGGGCGCTTGCGCAGGCCGTCGAGGAAGAACCGGGCGGTGCCGCTGCTGAGCAGCGTCACGGGTCGCAGGGACTTCCACGTGAGGTGGAACACGCGGCTGTTGCCAGGGCGCGCGTTCTCGCCGGTGCCACCGACGAACACGGGGATCTTGAACTTCTGCTGGTTGGCGGGGGTCGCCTCGCCAGCCGAGCCGATGTTCACGCCCGCGAGCCCGGTCGCCACGCTGCAACGCGTGTCGAGGCTCATGCCCAGCTGCGACAGGGGCAGCTCGACCTGGGGCTTCTTGATGCCCGCACCGACCTTGAGCTCGATGAGGGTGTCGCGCTGGAGCACGGCGAGATCCTGCCCGTTGATGAGCGGGGAGGGCGCGCTGTTGGCCAGCACCGGCGGGAAGACCCGGGGGCTCACCTCCGCCTGGAACAGCTCCCAGGTGATGGCGTAGACCACCATGGCCTCGTCCTGGTTCATCTGGCGCGCGCGCACGAGGTTGGTGTCCCCAGCGTTCGCGATGCGCGCGGCGGAGCTCGACGTGCGCGTCACGTTCTGACCCACCGTGTACGAGAAGAGGTCCAGGTTGAACTGGTCCCCGCTCGTGAAGTCGGCGGCGCTGTAGAGGGGGTCGTGCAGCCACTCGCTGATGTCGAGAGTGCTGCCGTCGTTGAGTCGAAGTGTGCTGAGACTGCTCATGATCACGCCACCGGACGCGCGCGGTAGCCCGCGGCGTAGATGCGCACGCGAACGCGCGCGTTGGGGTCCGTCCCGAGGTTCAGGTTACGCACCTGGCCCCACGGGAACTTGAGGTTGATCGCGAACGCCTCACCCGCGCCGATGTGGTGCGGGGTGGCGAACTGGCGGTTGTTGTACACCGAGCCGCCGCCGTTCTGACCGATGATGAAGGGCACGCCGGGGCCCGTGTTGCGCGTCGCCGCGCCCAGCACCGGGTTCACACCCGCGCCCGCCGGGAAGAACCCGAGGGGCTGCTCGCAGTAGCTCTTCGTGTTCGCGATGCGGAGCTCGACCATCACGTCGCGCTGGAGGCGCTTCATGTTGGGGCCGGACACGAAGGGCGCATCGGGCTGGAACTCGGCGCTCGAGAAGAGCAGCGCGGGGTCGGTGACGGTCTGCATGCACTCGATCTGGATCGTGTGCAGCAGCAGCTCGTTCTGCTCCTGGATGACGCCGCCGTCACCCTTGAGGTTCGTGTCGAGCTTCGTGCTCTTGCGCGGACCCGGGCTGCCGGGGACGTCGCCCCCGATGCCGTAGCCGAACGCCTTGAGCGTCTCGATGTTGCCGTCGTTGATCTCGACCGTACTCCAGTACGGAGTCGAGCTCCAATCGACTGGGCGCACGACGTCGCCATTCCCCAGTCGAACCTTGTCGATGAACGCCATGGTGTCTTCGTGCTCCTGATCAGGCCGTGGGCCGCTTGTGGAGGCCACACAGCGACACGCGCGCCGTGATGACCCGCGTTTCCGCCGTGGCGGCGACACCGTCGTTGTCGTAGGTGTCGATCGCCTGGCCGGTCGGGTTGTGGAGGATGACCGAGTACTCCTCGGTGCCACCGATGTGCAGCGGGATGGAGAGGCTCTCCACCGCGTCGCGCGACTGCACGCTGTTCTCGGCGATCGCGAGGGCCGAGAGGTCTCCGGTCAGGGCCGGAGTCACCACCGCGCCGAAGCCCGGGGCGAAGCGCCCGATGCTTGAGATCGGGAAGGTCTTCTCGCTGATGTCCAGCTCGAGGAGCAGCTGCAAATGCAGCGCCTTCATCGTGGTGTAGTTCAGGCCCGGCTGCCCAGCCGCGCCGATAAAGATCGGCAAGCCTTCCTCAGGGTTCTCGTCGTGGCTGCGGCAGTAGAGCTCGTTCTCGATGGCGTACACCAGGAACTCCTCGGTGGAGGCCAGCTGGTTCGCCGTCTGGATGTTCGTGTCGTTCAGCGTCGCGATGCGACGGCTCGACGCGGGCATGTTGTCCGTGGTGACGATCGAGTCACCCTCGGTGTACGAGAACAGGCGCAGCTCCTGATCGGTCGCACCGTTCAGGATGTCGGCCGTCGAGTACAGGCGCCGGCTGCTCCAGTCGGTGAGGCTGATGGTGCGCCCGTCCTGGAGACGGATCTGCGTGATCTGGTTGACACTCATGGTCGTGGGTTCTCCGCGAGGCCGAAGCCTCAGTAGGTGCTGGTGCCGAAGGCCGAGGTGGACACGGTGCCCGTCAGCGCGGCGAGGCCCGCCTTGCGACGCGCGCCCGCGAGGTCGATGACCGCGCCCTGGCCCTGGTCGTTACCGCGCAGCTGCTCCATCATGATGGCGCCCATGCCGTTGCGGCGGCCCGAGAGCTGGGGCACGATGGCGCCCATGCCGCGCAGACCGGCCACGCTGTCCGCGGCGGCCACCATGCTCGGCGGCTGGTGCTGCGTCGCGAAGATGGTGCCACCGACGAGCAGCGAGGCCACACCGCCGGCCATGGCCAGTGCCTTGTTGCCCTTGGCCGCCATCAGCGCGGGCACCATGCCCACCGCGATGCCGACGAGCGGCGCGTGCTTGGTCACGTTGCGCGTGAGCTCGTCCGTGGGCGTCACGAACTGGCGGATGCCGAGGACGGTGGCAGCGGTGGCGCCACCGCTGATGAGGACGGCCGCGACGGGCGACTGCATCTTCATCATGCCCTTGAGGCTCTTGCGGGACTTCTTCGACTTGGACTTCTTGGCCATGGCTCGGATTACTCCTGTGTGTGTAGGTGTACCACCTACAGTGTGTGTTTGGCAACCCCATCAGCCACATCGGCCTGCTGGGCGATGTTTTTTCTCAGGTCAAGCGCCTCATGAGGAGGACGCCGAGGGCCGCTCCCACGCTGAACGCAGCCGCTGATCGCAGCTTCGAGAGAGCGCTTTCACGGCCCACGATGGCGCGCACGTCGGAGTACAAGTCCGCCGCTGCGCGCATGTGTTCGCTCCACGCAGAAGGGCTCTGCTGCGCGGCGCGCTCGAGCACTTCGGGGGTCACGCCAGCGTCCGGCTGATAGCCCTCCACCGTTGAGACAAGGGCCTCGAATTGGGCGTTGACGCGCTCGAAGCGAGAGCGCACGCTGTCGATGACCGATTGCGGGATCGCACCCGTCTCGGCCAGATCTTCGAAATCGGCCATCACCAGCTGCTGGTTGGCCAGCACATCGTAGTCGCTCGCAGCGCCTGCAAGACCGCGCCGCTTCGTGCTGCGCAGGCCGTCCAAGGAGTCGATCGTCATGACGTCCATCAGCGCCCTCCTCGCCCGCGGCGCTTGCGCCACGCCTGGTAGCCCACGTGGCCGGCCGCGCCGGCCAGCACGCCCGCGGCACCCCACTTCACCCAGCTCTTGCCGAACCAGGCCGTGATGTTGAGCGGCTCGATGTCGGTGGCCGGCACGTCGGCGTCGGCCACGGGGATCATACCCGAGGACACCGAGGTCGCGCCGGGGTTGTAGTCGCCCGGCTTCGGCAGCGGCACCGCGCCGTAGATCTGCCCCTCGGCGCCCTTGTAGGCGCCCACGGACTGGTCGGGCGGGAGGAGCGAGCGCTGCCCCGTCTCCGCGAGCGGAGGCATGTCGCCGTCGATGATGTAGACGGGCTTCTCGTTCATCGCTTGACCTGGGACTGGATGAAGTAGTAGAGGCCTGTGCCCGCCAGGATGAGTCCGCCGATGCCCAGCGCGAGGCGCGCCGTATCAGTCGAACGGAAGGGGCTCGGCAGGCTCGCCTGCGACGTGGTCATGCTGGTGCCCGAGCTCGAGGCCTCACCTGATGAGGCCGCGCTCGAGGCGCTGCTCGAGCCCTTGGGGCCCTCCGGCAACGGGACACCCTCGTACTCCAACGCCCGGATCTCGCCCGGTGTGGAGCCGGGAACGGGCTGCTCTCGGCGCGGCAGGGTGCCTGTGTTGATGAACGAGCCCATGAGCTGGTTCGCCATCGGCGCCGCGCGCACGGGGTCGAGCGTGACGCGCAGCTGCGCGTCCAACAGGTCGAGCGCGGGCGCTGTGCCGGCCGCCGTGAAGAACCCGCTCGACTCCATCCAGTCACCGAGCGCCGCCTGCTGGGCCGGAATGGCCGAGCGCCGCCACACGGTGAGGAACGCGGGCGCCATCGCCGCGAGCGCAATGCCAAGCGCGTAGCCGGACAGCACCGTGTAACCCGTCGTCGAGGTGAGCTGCTGGCTGCGCGCAGCCTCCATCGAGCGCAGGACGCTGTCATCCGGGTAGAGGCTCCGGTTGGCCAGGTACCACTGCACGAACAGCGTGTGCAGCGGGCTCGCCGAGGGGCTCTCCCGGTACGCCGCCATCAGGTAGGCGTAGGCCAGCATGGCCACCGCCAACTGCCGGCGGGCATCGAGCGCTCTGCGTTCTGCGGCGGTGGTCATGTCGTGCCTCAGCGCGAGCTCAGTTGCCGCACTTCTTCAGCATCGGCGTCGGCACCCAGTTCATCCGCTGGGTGAGCTCGTTCTTCGCGCGCTTGTAGCAGCGGCGCACGACCTTCCCCTCGTAGGTGTACTGGCTGCACTCGATGCCCTTGCCACCCGGGCGCTGCATGCGCACGAACTTGCCCTTCTTGCGGCACTGGGTCCACTTGGCCGAGCTGGGCCCGGTCTTGCGGTTGATGGTGCCGCACGAGCAGCCCGCGCCAGAGCTGCGCTTGGTGGAGGACTTCTTCTTCGACGGCGAGGACTTCTTCTTGGCCATGATGGATCTTTCGGCAGGGAGGAACAGGAAGGGTTCGAACGGTGCGCCTACAGCGGGCTACCTTTGCCTACATCAGCATACACCGAGTCAGCGGGACGCGGCAAGTACCGCTGCGACGGCGATGGCGCCGAGCGCAAGGAAGCCGAGGCCCACCTTGCGCTGGCGCGCCTCGAGCACGGCGAGCTCGTGCGGCGCGGCGCTGCCACCCCACGCGTAGCCCGTGTTGGGCACGACGGGGCGTCCCGGCATGACGCCGCAGCCGCTCGTGTAGCTGCGCTGTCGCGGAGCGTCGAAGGCGCTCGGGTTGAGCGCGCCGCCGCGCGAGGGCGCGGGCTGTGCGATCTGGTTGGCGAGCTGCTCGCCGATGCTCACCGTGCCGATGGCGGCCTGAGCCGCGTCCTGGGGCGTGACGACGCCCGAGGCCGCCTGGGCCTGCAGCTGGGTGATGGCGTCACGACTGACGACGTTCGCGTCGGTCGTGGGCATGGAGGCGTTTCCGAGGGTGTAGACGGGCATGACGTGGTTCTCACTTCGCGAGCTTGACGAGGAGGAAGGCGCCGACGAGGCCGGCCGCTGCAAACCCGACCATCTTCAGCTTCGGGTCCATCCCGGTGGTGGTGACCTCTGCGGGCGGGCGCAGGTTGTCGAGCGGGTCCGTGTTCGTGGCGACCGGCAGCGTGATGACGTTGTCCTCGCGCGTGGTGACTGGCGTGCTCGAGTCGATCATCGACGTGTCGAGGTTGTCGCCGCCGGTCTGCAGCGAGCCCGTCACGGGGTCCGCGCCGGCGCCAGACCCGGTCGTGATGGTGGGCGTCTGCGCGGGTGCCACCGTGTTGATGGGGGCCGGGAGCGCTGGGGAAACGCCCTGGTAGCCCTCTGGCATCAGCCCCGTGATGGCGCCCACCAACACGTTGGCCATCTTCCACGGCGTGTCGGCCGCCTTCACGCTGGTGTAGAGCTTGTCGAGCGCGGCGAGCACCTGCGTCCATTCGGAGTCCGGCACGTAGAGCACGTTGCTGGTGGTGCCAATCTTGAACGCGCGCTCGGATGCCCAGCGGAGCGCCTCGGGGTAGACGAGCAGCCCGATGTTCGACAGGTATTCCACGCGCGCAGGGGCACTCTGGCCGGCGTCAGACGCGTACTTCGCGCGCAGCAGCGCGTCGAACTGCGCGCGCTTGGTGTTGATGATCAGGACTGCGGTGCGGGCCGTGACGGTCATGGCGATTTCTTTCGGAAGAGGGCGTAGCCGAGCACGGCTGCAGCTGCGGCCGCGGCGATGTAGCCGAGGTTCGACTGCGGGGGTGGCGGCGGGGGCAGTAGGACCGCTTCCTCCGCAGGCAGACATTGGTTCGGGTCCTTCGGCTGTCGCAGCACCGGGGTCTGCGGGGCGAGCCTGAAGTTGTCCGCACGCACACTCCCGCCGAACAGGTTCGTGAAGAGCCCGACGAGCGCGGCGACCACGGCCACGATGGCGCCCGCGATGGGGTTGATGGCGGCGGCGAGCGCCGCCACGGCGCCGATGGCCTGAGTCACCTTCGCGCCATTCGCCTTGGCCTTCGCGATGGCCATGGCCTCGCGCGTGGCGGCGTCGAGCTGGAGATCACCACGCGCCGTGAAGAAGCCGATGTGCCCGTCGAAGTAGAGGTTCATGGCCTCGCGGAACGTCTGCGCCGCGTCCTGGTACGCCACACCCTCGGCCCACGCCTTTGCCCACTTGAGCCGCATGCGGGGCCCCATAGTGGTCACCGGCACGAGGGCTTCAGCTCGACGGATCTCCTGCTGCACGTCGCGCAGGCGCGCGCCCAGGTGGTACTTGCGCGGGTCCTCCCACGCTTCCACCCACTCGTCGTCGAGCATCTTGCTGTCCACCGCACAGGCACTCCAGTAGTGGTCCTCGAGGTCCTTGTCGGACATCGTGTCGATGAACTCGAGCGTCTCGACGATGGACTTGTGCGGCTCATCCTGTTGACGATTCTCCGCGATCGCCTGAGCCATGGCCGTGGCCGGCGAGAACACCCAGTGGAGGAAGCGCTTGAAGCGCCTACGCCGCCGTTCCTTCTTCGTAGGCGGATCCGGGACGGCCGCCTGGCCCGCACGGTTGATCACCATGCGCGAAAGGTTGGGCGTGTAGGCGTTCGCATTGACGCCGTCGAGCGGGTGGTCACCATCGAACCACGGGATCTCCGGCTTCCCCTGCTTCAAGCGCGCGTAGTCGAGCAGGAACGAGGGGTACGCCCCCGTCCAGCGAGGGACCATGCCGGGGCGCAACGACTCGGGGCCGTACCAAGCCTCGAAGGCATGCACCGGGAATGCTCGATGGTTGAGGTTCTGGTAGCGGTCCAACTCATCCCAGTGCGCCGCCTCCCACACCATGCCGTCTTTGTTGCCGCGCACCAGCTTGAGCACGTCCACACCGCGCCGGAACGGAGCGAAGTCCGCTGCGCTCGCGGGGTGCCCCGGGAACCAGCTGTGCGTGCTCGTGTGGAAGCTCTGGTAGAACTCAGCCTTGCGCGTCGAGTCGTTCACCGATCCACCGAGGATGCCCGGGTTGTCCTGCCAGTAGCTGAACGTCCCGCCACGCTGGCGGCACTCGTGCTCCAGCAGCTCGCGCACCTGCTTAGGAACGCCCAGACCGCTCGAGAACCAGCCCTCAGGGACAACCTGCTTCTGCGCCTCTCCGGGGAACATGAACAGCGGCTGGATGTTGGTCGCCCACATCGCGAGCTCCACGTACTTGGCCACAAGGTCGTGCCAGGTTCGCATGAGGATGGCGCGCTGCTGTGTCCACGCGCTCACCGCCTTCATGTCGGGCCACTCGTTGTCCTTGAGACCGAGCTCTTCACGTTGTGCCTTGATCGTCACAACGCGCGCCAGGGAAGAACGCTTGTACACGCCCCCTGCGTTGTCGGCCCACTGCTCCTCCGAGACGAGTGGCGGACTGAAGTGCGTTGGGATCGCGGTGTAGACCCCGAGCAACTGCTTCAGCTGCTGCTGGCATGCCTGGAAGACGTCGAAGCGCACCATCATCTGGGCGTACTGCTCACACGGCAGCTCGTACTCGAGCCAAGGGTGGACGTCTTTGTGCGCTTCCTTGATCACACCCTTGGCCACGATGGAGTCCACCGTGTCCTTGACGACGGGCAACGTCTTCTCAGCCGTGCTCAGCGCAGCGAGCAACGTGAAGCTCACGTTGTAGCCCGGGATGGGCGATCGGAAGTCCGTGGCCATGCGTTCAATCCTTCAGCAAGAAGAGCACGCCGACGAGCGCCACAGCGCCCGCACCATAGAGCAGGTACTTGTTGCCATCGCTGCCGAAGCTAGCGCCGGCAGCAGACCCAGCGGGCGGTGTGACCGGGGGCGCACTGGGTGGCGCAAACGGGTCCGCCGGAGGTGCACTACCCTGCGGGAAGAGGGCCCCGCAAATCTCATCGGTCTGACCGGCGATGGTGCTGGCCGTCTGCCAGTTGGAGGTGGTGCCCGTGCCCTGCCCCTTCACCGGGTCCTTCGTGCCGCCCGACGTCGAGCTCTGCGCCGTGGCCGCCGTACCGATGGCGGTGGTGATCTGCGCGATGGCGCTCATAGTACCGCAGACGCGCCCAGCACGCTCCTGGTTGATGCCCTCGAGGCCGCGCAGGTGCTGGTTGTTGAGGCGCACCTCGAGCATGCCCAGTGCTGCGCGATCTCGTGGGTCGCGGAAGGCTCCTGCCAGCGCGGCGAGGTCCTCGTTCATGGCGCGCATCGGCTGCGGCGTGCCGTAGCGATCGCGCGTCTGAACGCTTCCCTGGTAGCCCGCAAAGGTGCCAGAGCGCACGCTGCCGCGCAGGCCGAGCTTCTCCTTGAGGCGGTCGCCAATGCCGGTGAGGCCCTGCCGCGTGGGCAGGATGCGGCCCGTCGTAGGCTGGTTCACCATGTAGCCCCAGTCCTGCATTTCTTGCCACGTGGCAGGCATCAGTAGCGCTCCTGAAAACGCGCGCTGGCCGCGTTTTCCGACACCATCTCGAGGGCGTCGTAGGTGTGTTGGGCCGGGAGGGTAGCGCCCTCGCGATCCTGGATGTGCCGCAGCCTGTTCTGCTCTTCGATCGCGAACGGAGGAAGCCCCATGCGCGGCGTGAACGGGATGTTGGCAGGAAGCTGCGTGTCAACGGCTCCCATGGCGTAGCTGAGCCGCACGGTTGGTGGGGCGTCGGGCGCGGGGGCGCCCACCTGCTGCAGCACGTAGTCGTGCATTTCCGCGAGCCGCACGTCGGCCGCGTAAACCGCCTCCACACCCCCCACCGCACCCGCCGCGAACGGCGAGTACTTCCGCGGCAGGATCGCGAAGGGGTTGAACATCTGCCGCCCGAAGAGGACAGCGTTGACGATGTTCGGGGCCCGCGTCGTGAGGTCGCGACGCAAGAGCTCGAGGGGGAGCTGCTGCATCTCCTCGGGCAAGTTGTCGCGGGTCTGCCAGGGTCCAGGGAGCGTGGGATAGCGGCGCATGTTGATCAGCCCTTCAGGAGCCAGAGAAGCCCGGCCACGGCCACCACACCGCCCACACCGACGCCGACCTTCGCTGGCGTGGAGAGCGCGTTGAAGCGCTCGAGGACGGTCTGCGGCTCGACGGGCGCCAGGTAGGTCGAAACCTCCCCGGGGCCCGGCGTGGTGGGCGAAACGCCCATGTACGTGTCCGGTGTGACCCCACCCTTCGGGTCGAGCAGGTTCACCTTGGGGTCCACCATGATGCTGTTGCCGCCACCGGGACGCGTCATGGACTGCGCCATGGCAGCCTCATCAGTGGCTGTTTTCACGGACGCATCAGCCGGCGTGTCTCCCGCAAGACCACGCCGCGCCACACGTCCCGTTGCGCCTGCACGCAGGTTCGCGACCTGCATGCCGTAAGCGAGATCGTACGGGCCCATGGCGCTCAGACCTTCCGGCAGTTGTAGCCGTACTGCCCGCGCTGGCAGGTGACCTCACCGAGGCCGCGCAGGTTGCCCTTCACGGTCTTGCGCTTCGCACCGGCGAGGCCGCCCCGGCGCTTGCCCTTGCTGGACTTGCGCTTCACCCCCGACAGGGTGGGACGGCAGACGGTCTTGCCCTTGACGCGGCTGCACGTCACGGAGCTGAGCCCCCGACGGGTGGACTTGCGGGCGCCGCGGCGCTTGTTGCTCTTCTTGGCCATGTGTCAGATTCTCCTCGATCAGGTCGATGTGCGGGGTCAGAGCCCCATGTCGAAGTCACGGACAGCTGCGGGCCGGGCGAACTCCCACCCCAGACGCTTGCCCTGCTCGGTCGTGTCGAGAGCAACCCACTTGCCCCCAAGCTCGATGCACGGATAGACGTGCGCCCAGTACTTGCCGTCCTGGGAGATGACGCGCGCGATGCTCGAGAGGCCGAGCGACTCAGCGAGCGTGCACACGAAGATCGTCGAGTCGTCGCAGTCACCACCACCGGCGGCGAGCGTCGTGGCGATGTCCACGTAGGTGTCCACGCCGCGCGGGTCCGAGGTGTAGCGCACGTTGAGCACCGTGAAGTCCCAGAGGCGCGCGATGACGCAGGCGTCCTCACGCTGGCCACAACGGGGCGGAACCTGCCTTGGAGGCGCCACGGGATGCCAGCGGTCCTTGAAGGGCACGCAGGCCACGCGGCCGGCGCCCTCGCGCGTCTTCTGCCACTCCCAGGTGCCCGCCGCGATGTTCCGCGCCAGCCGGTGAACGTGGGGGTCCTTCACGCCGTTGGCCACGCGCTCGCGCATGTGCGCGATGTGGTCGTCGAGCGACGCCGTCTTGTGGATGTTCGAACGGAAGGACGCCATGTAGGTACAGAACCTACACTACCACACCACCATCCTGCAAGGCAACGGCTACCGTTCTACGACGTAGAACCCGCGCTGGCGCCTACACACGGCACGTTCACGCTGCCGGGTCATCCGGCCGCCACGCGTGTCTGGGTACTTGGGCTCGATGTCGGCGGGGAGCCGCGTACACTCGATGATCTGCGACCACTTCGCCGTGTGCTGCCATTCGGTCAGCACCACCTCCTGGTCCCCGATGCGGACCGTCGTCACAACGGGCACCACGTTCGATGTCTTTCGTACGAACCGCCGCACATAGTGCAGTCCGTCACCCGCCAGCGCGGCTTGGACCGTTCCGCCTCTTCCCGATGTTCCCGCGCGGCACGTGCTACGTGCTCGCGTTCGAGGGCCTCCGGGTAGACACCACGCCCCGGTGTCACCGCCGACCCCAGTGGCCACAGGCACGCAAGCGCGCGGTGGGCGGGTGCGCGATGCCCCCTACACGCGGAACACGCCGCCCCTTGCGCCGCCGGCCGCCTCCCCGAGCTGAGCGGTTGCTGGCGCCGTTTATCACGTGCGCTCGCCGCAGAGAAACGGGCACGATGGACCCACGAGGACCGGCTGCGGTCATCAACGGGGCGAAGAGGGCTGCCAGCTGTCGGATCATGATTCCACCGTCCTTTTCTCCATGATGTCCGCTGCGCGCCGCAGAAGGGGCGCCCACTCGGGCCCGAGCTTGGCGGCGGGCAGCCGCAGTTCGCCCAGCACAGGGTGGATGCCGGCCGCGCACTCGCGCAAAGTCTTCACGCCGCGTGCGTCCACACGCTCTGCCGTGCACCAGATGTGGAACCAGCCGCCGTTGTCAGCGCGGGCTTCGATGGCGGGCGCCACGCGCACGGGACCCGTGGCGAGCTCTGCCTTGCGGTACGTCTGCAGCTGCTCGGCGCGGTGTTCAGCCTCGAGACGGGCGTTGAGCTCGGTAGCCTTGCGCTCCTCGTCGTACTTCTCCGCGACGCTCATGGCGATGTCGAGCTTTCGCTGCTCTGCGGCGGTGCGCCCCAAGCTGTTCAGCTGGTACGCGTCCGCCAACTCGGGCCGCTCCAGCTCCATCTCGATGAGCCGAAGTTTTCGACAGACTCGCGCGTGCGCGTCAGCGCGCGTATCCGCCATGTTGGCGCGCGCCCAGTCTTCCCAGAGCGCAGGCATGTGCACGGTGCAGAAGGCGCCCATGACCCACGCATCGTTCTCGATGCCGGCGCAGCGCCGAAGGTCCTGGGGCCGACACGTCTCGGCGGCCACGCGCAGCTTGCGCACGAGGGGGAGATCTTCTGCGGTGAGAGCACCCATCACTCCACCGCCTTCAGGTGCCGGGGCTTGGGCGGCTCGGGAGGCTTGCGCCCGCCGGTGGCGTCCAACAGCTCGTTGACCTTGCGCAGCCCCTTCAGGCCCTCGAAGAGCTCGGGCTGGACCACGCTCGCCGACCAGGGCCACACCACGCGCGGAGCGCTCGCATCGTTGAATTCCCCCGAGTCGATCATGAAGACCGCTTCCCAAGGGAAGACGCATGCGAACGGCACACGCCCGAACGAGAGCGTCACGCGCATCTCGTGCTCGCCGAAGTCCCAACCCGTTGGGGGCACCGCCAGGTTGAGGCCCAGCTCGAACATCGCCACGCGTGGGACGTTCGGGTTGTAGGCCTTGCGGTCAGGGCGCTCGAGCAAGCTCGGCGGGACGACGATGTCGGGGTG
Organism: Gemmatimonadota bacterium; assembly: GCA_016712265.1. NCBI lineage: Bacteria > Pseudomonadati > Gemmatimonadota > Gemmatimonadota bacterium. The sequence goes on from JADJRJ010000010.1 coordinate 21,184, forward strand.
CTCGAGGTTCACGTGCACTTGAACCAGCGCATGATCTTCGAGCATGCGCAGCAGTACGCCATGTTGTGAGAGAGGGTGTGGCATCCAGGCATTGTACCCGCGCGCGAAACGCCTGTCACGCAGAAAGGGTTGCACACCCGCGCCCCGTGCTGTACAGCCCCCTCAGATCTCGAAGCGTTGTTTCTGCTGCTCCTTCAGGTGTGGTGTGCGGGCGTGCGTCCTAAGGGGGATGCACGCCCGCAGTCTTTTCAGCGCTGCACCTTGCGGCACTCGGCGGCCCCTCGCCAGACCACACCGCAACTGCCGCCCCACACGCGCGCGTCCCGGTGACCGCTGTCAAAGGCCCCCGTCGTACACGCGCTCAGCACGTGCGCCATCTCGTGGCGCACCGTCGCCACGTGCCCGTCTGCGTTCTCCTCGGGGCTCAAGAAGATGGTCGGCACATCGCCTCCGGTGATGATGACCGAGCCCGTCACGCAGCGCGTCCCTGGGCAGCCGCCCATGGTCGAGCAACCCGTCGTCGTCATGGGGCAGAACCCGGTGTGGTCCGCGAACTCTTGCGCGGTCGTGTGCACCACGCGCACCTGGGCGACGTAGCGGCGGCACAACGGCGTCTCGAGCGTGGGAAGCGTTGGGTGCTCCTCCCAGTCGGCGGCGAGCCGGTGCGCAGCTTGTGCCCATGGGTCCGTGGCCTGCAGCGCGGCGAGCGGTGGGGGTGTGACGCAGGCGGTGAGCGCGAGCACTGCGAGGACAGGCGGGAGGCCCCGCATCAGGGCCACCAGCGCTGGCGTTGGCTCATGATCTGTGGCCAGCATGCGGTCCAGCGCCTCCGCGCCCTCGGCAGTCAGCACGATCGGTTCCAAGTCGGCCTGCTGCAGAAACTCCTCGAGCTGCCGTTGGAACTCGTCGAGAACACGATGCTGGCCGCGCGCCCGGAGCTGCAGCGCCCACACCGCCGGCATGTCGAGCAGGTCGAGCAGCCCGTCGACGGCGCTCAACGACAGCGCGTCGCCTGCGTGGGTTGAACCCAGGCGCTTGCGCCGGAGCAACGGGCGGCGGGCCCGGTAGAGCGGGCGTCGGAGAGGCCGGACAAGTGGGCACACGATGCGCACGAGGGTTCGCTCCAGGAGCCGCTCGGCAGGCGAGAGGTGGTGACGGTTGGCCATGCCCGAGAGCATGCCCGAGGCGCGTCAAGTACGCAAAATGCTAAATTTGTGACCTGGACCACACAGTGCAAGCAGTGCAAGTCAAGTGCAAGGTCAAGTGCAAGCTAGATCGTTGTTAGCATTGGGGAAGTGGCAGAGTGCAAGTGCATTGGGGGTCGTACTTTTTAATTGAAAAATCGTTGGCCGGTTTGGTAGAGCAGAAATGCTCCGCTCTACTTATCCGGCCAAAATATTTCCAATATTAGAACATGGGTGTTTAACACATACACTGGTTGCACTCTGTTAGTCATTTCAACGACTTAGGTCGAAAATCACTTGCACTCTGCCTTGCACTCGCTTGCACTTTACTTGCACTCGTAAAGTCGTGTAAAGTTGTCAACAGATAAGTCGATGCGTTGCTGTGTATCGTCATCGGTGGTCACGGTTTCTCAATGCAGCTGCTAACTAAGCCGTGCTAGGGTGCTCGGCATGGCGCTCTCACCGTACCGGGTTGCTCCCGTTCCGCACGCCCTTGGCCGCGCCTTCGTGGCATCGCACCACTACGCCGGGGGCGCGCCCAACACCTCGGTCTTCTGTCACGGTTTGCTGCTCAACGAGGAGCTCGTGGGGGTCGCCTTGTGGTTGCCGCCCACGCGGGTCGCTGCCGAGTCCGTGACTGGTGGGCGCGGCCCCGATGCGTGGCGCGGGGTGCTCGCGCTCTCACGCCTCGCGGTCGCCCCGAGCGTGCCCAAGAACGGGGCGTCGTTTCTCATCGGGAGGTCCATCCGGCTCATCCGTCAGGAACCCCGCTGGCACACCCTGCTGACGTACGCGGACACCGCGCAGGGGCACACGGGCGCCATCTACCGGGCCACGAACTGGACGTACCTCGGGACCACCGCGCCGGGCCGCCGCTGGGCCACGCCTGACGGGCGCCAGGTCACGGGCAAGAGCACGGTCAACCGCACGAAGGCCGAGATGCTGGCGCTCGGTACCGGCAGCTGCCGCCGTCGGTGAAGCACAAGTTCTTCATGCGGCTGCGCTGAGCGCCCAGCTGGTGTAGCTCCGCATCAGTGCTGGAGCGGGGCCTGACCAGCCGGTTGGAAGGTGGGCGCACCGCGCAGCTGGAAGGGGTAGATGGTGCCCTGCGCGCTCCGCAGGTGGCGGTACTTGAGCTGCTGCAGCCGTTGCCGGAACTTGTTGCTGGCGTAGGGCGTGTGGCCGTTCTGCTTCGCCCAGGTGTGGTAGATGAAGTACAGCTCCGAGCTCTTGATCCAGCCCTCGCGGCTTTCGACCTGCTGGTTCAGCGGGACCAGGCACGTCTCGATGAACTCGACGATGGTGTCGTTCTCGGAGCGCCACGCGGTCATGAGGTCGGTCGTGGCCGAGGGCGTCGGATAGGCCTCGGCGTTGAGCGCGTACCAGGCTGCAGCCAGCGCCTCGCAGAGGATGGCCGGCAGCTCCTCGAGCACGTGCTTGGCCATGTCGACGCGGGTGCCGCCCTCCTTCGCCCCAGCGCCGTGCTCGAAGTCGCGCTTGAAGTCGACGAGGATGAGGCGGCGCCAGAAGCCGGTGGTGTGGTCGCTGGTCTTCGGGAGGTTGTTGGCGTTGTAGAGGTGTCCAGCGATCGGGCGGAAGCGCCGCGGCGACTTGCGGATGGCGCGCCCGAGCATGAAGTCGCCCGTGATGGCAGCCTTCATGGGGCCCGTGTCCTCGATGTAGGCCTCGGGCATCTCCTCGACGGCGTTCAAGAGCTTGCCGGCCAGCATGTCGCGGTAGTACTCGCCCTCGAGGCTCTGCGGCTTCACGTTAGTGACCGCGTCGGGTCCCGGCATGCAGCCGGTCACGATGTCCATGAGCGTGGTCTTGCCGTTGCTGCCCTCGCCGAACTGGATGATCGCCTTGCCGAAGCGCGTTGCCTGGCCGAGGTTGCAGACCCCGATGAACGCGAGGTAGAGCTGGTGCCGTGTGGCGATCTCCTCCGGCGTCTCGTCCCGCCAGATCTCTTGGCAGAAGGTCGCAAAGCGATCCGAGCGCGCGGCCGGCTGGTAGTCGAACCCGAAGCGGAAGCGCGCGCGGTGTGCCGGGCTGTGCGGCAGCGTGTAGATGGCGTCGGGGCGCACCTCGACGAAGCCGTTGCGGAAGGCGATGCCCGGGCGCGCGGCCGCGAAGAAGTCGTTGTCCTCGAGCTCCGTGGCCATGCTGGTCATCACCGAGCTGACGAAGGGCGCGTTCAGCGCCAGAAGGCGCGGCTGCCGCAGGCGCGGCTTGGCCGGCGGCTTCTTGCCCTCGGCAACGGCCAGCGCTGTCTCAAGCTCCCAGGCTGCGAGCAGCTTCGCGTTCTTCTCTTCGTCCTCCTGCGAGGGCTTCGCCCCGTGCGTGGCGCCCGCGAAGGCGTGGACGTAGCGCGCCACGTCGGCCTCCGTGAGCTCGGCGAACACGCCCTCGGCGGGGTTGTAGTGGTACCATGTTCGCTCGGTGTAGGCGACCTCCCCGTGGGCCTGCATGGCCGCGATGAGCGCGCGTGCGACCTCGAGGCTGTCCCCGAGCTTGAAGTGCTGCGAGGGGCCGTGGATGACCACGCGCGGCGGTTGGGGCCGTGCCCGCGTGAGCGAGAACGATGGGAGTGGGGCGGGCACGGGCTCGGAAGGCGCAAGAGGGACGCCAACGGTGACCAGCATAGGGTGGATCTCAGGGGTGCGGGTGGCTGTGCAGGTCAGAGTGCAAGGTGCATGGCAAATGCACAAGGGGTTGCACTCTTTCAACGATTACGCAGGTTTAGGGCGTAACTCACCCCTCCCACGCTGAGTCAGCGGAGGCGTGGAGGCGAGCAGTGGTGTGGGGGACACACTCGCACGGCGCGCGGCGGGTGGCAAGAGGGTTGTCGTAGGGTCCGCTGCTTCGGCACCCACAAACACCTACATGTGGTGAAACAGCCTACCGTTGCAGCTTTGGTGGGCAGGTGGTACCACGTCTTCGTGCTCGTGCCCCAAGACACACCCCAGCATCCAGCGCCGCGGCCATGGGTCTGTGGCGTGCACTCCCGAGCTGTGCTCCGTGGTGCCGAACGTGCCCGCGTTGCTCTAACGGCCAGGCGGCTGTCGCCGTCGCCGAACAAGGGCTCCAACGGTACAATTAGATCGCAGTTTGCCTGTCGTTACGGGGTCAAACCCGTTGAAAAGTCGCAGGATTCCCGCTTTATGGGGGTCGCACGGCGTCAGGACTGGACAGCACGGCCGGGTTGTCAGCGGGGTGTGTCACGGAGGGCCCGGTCGTGTTCGCGCGACGGGCTCTCGCTCTTCACCCGGCGGGCCGGGTAGCTCTCGAACGTCTCGAATCAAGGAACCGAACGAACCTCATGGACAACGGATTCATCGCCGATGTGTTGCTCGCCGCTGGAGTGCTGTGCGGCACCCTGCTGCTCTGGAAACTCTACCTGGGGCGCAAGGCGCGCGAGGTGACCACGTTGGTGGTGGGCTCAGCCCCCATCACCGTGCCGAAGCGCCGCCTGCTCATCCTCACGGGTCTGCTCGAGCCCACGTGCGAGGCCTGCAAGCACTGGGACTACGAGCTCGGGCAGGAGTCGATGAAGCAGTTTGAGGCCTTCCAAGAGGCCACCAAGTACCTGAGCCCAGAGCAGATCGGAGTGGCCGACGAGGCCGCCAAGGGCGAGCACCCATGGGACATCACGGGGCCGCAGCTGCCCGCCGGGAAGCGCATCACCCGCTGGCAGGACTACGGCGCCTGCCAGCTTCACCGCGAGGGCACCCACAAGGTCTCGAGCTGCAAGGACTACACCTGATGGCCAAGAAGAAGCGTCCGATCACCAGCTACACCGACATCGAGGGCACCAAGATCACGGGGCACCACCGCGCCATCTGCTTCTGCGTGTGCCTGCTCGTGGAGGTCGGTGTCCCGCGCGAGGCACTCGTGAGCTTCCTGCAGCGAGCGCGCCTCACGAAGAAGACGGTCGATCACATCGAAGCTGTGCTCTCTGGGCCGCCCCCGCCGCCAGCGGAAGAGATCGCGGCGCTGGCGCGACACTACCGCGCGGAGGGGCTCGAGCTGTCCGCGAAGGGCGCCGAGCGCACGTACAAGCTGCGCGTGACTGCCTGGGAGCGGCGCTTCGACATCCACGACATCGAGCCCAACCCGTGGGGTGCTCCGATGCTCGAGCTGTTGCGTGCCCGCTTCGGTGAGTACCCCGCGTGGGAGGCGCTCCTCTCGGATCAGGCGGACATCCTCGAGGAGCTCGGCAGCTGGCAAGTCAACCACGTGCTGAACACGTGGCTCAAGAGCATCACCGCGCTCAAGGATCTGAGAGGGGACATCCGCGCCATCCGCAGCGGGCTGAACCGCAAGGACCGCAAGCGGGCTCGTCGGCACTACGACTTCATCACCTGGCTGGGCGGTACGGATTTCGTGGTGGCCTCGGCGTTCCAGCAGGCGAAGAAGGCGGCGCCTGCCACGAAGGAACCGGCCGCGTGACCACACCGCCCGACGAGAAGCCCACGTCCTCGTTGCTGCACATCCCGACGGCGCAGGACGTCAAGATCTACGGCGACCCGGCCAAGACCCAGGGCACCTGCGGCGACTGCAAGTTCTTCCGGCTTCGCGCGGGGCAGGAAGCGATGCGCAAGGAGCGCTTCCTCGACAAGCTGGTGCACGATGCCGAATGGCAGGTGCGCCACCTGGGCGCGCCCCCGACGACGCTCGGACTCTGCACGCAGGGCGACGCCAGCATGCTGACCGCGCGCAGCAATGTGAGCTGCGAGAACTTCAAGAAGGGCGACAACGACGCCGCCACGGCGGTGGTTCCATGAGCGGGCAGCAGGTTGCGCAGCATGCGTGCGACGTGTGCGTGGTGCTCATCATCACGTACGCCATCACGACGTCGGCGCTCTTCGAGACGTTGCGGCGCCTGTTGTCCAGGTCGGTGTTCCTTTTCCAGCTCGTCATCTGCCCGTACTGCACGGGTTGGTGGGCGGCCCTCTTCGTGGCGCACAGCGCGGGGGACATCTACCTGCTCACGCCGCTCTACTTCATGGCGCTGCCGGTGGTGCGCCGGTTGCTGCCCGACTTCCTCACGGGCCCGCCTCAGCATGAGATCGACGCCTTCCTCGAACGACACGACGCGCGGAAGCGCAGGGAGCCTTGGTTCCGATGACCGCAAAGCAGATGAAGGTGCTCGCCGAAGCACCCCTCAAAGACCTCGCGCGACTCACGCGTGACCAGATCACCCAGGTGGCGCTGAAGGTGCGCCGACGCAGCCCGAACGGTCGCGACGTGGTGGTGTGGGCGAACCGGCGCGACTACCCGATCGAGAACATCGCCAACGGCCAGCTCGAGCGCGACCTCATGGAGGCTGGTGGTGGCGGCAACTACATCGTCCAGATGTTCAACAACGACAACCCCCTCGAGGCGCTCAGCCCGCGGTGGCAGGTGCCTCTCGAGGGTCAGGCGTTCGACCCGAGCGCCGCGCGCGCGCTGGGCGGCCCTGGTGGCGGCGGCCTTGGTGGTCTTGGTGGCGGCTTCCGCGTTCCGGGGGCGCCCGCGTTCGCGCCGCACAACATCGGGGGCGTGAACGTGCCAGCGTCCGCCATGAGCGCGGGCTTCCCGCTTCCGCCGGTCAACGCTCTCGGCGAGATCATGGGCCCGCCACCCCCGAACCTGATGGGTACCTCGATGCCGCCGTCCTTCGACTACAAGAGCCAGTGGCAGCACGCGTTCGACACGGCCGCGCAGCCTGGGGGTGCGCTCGACCCTGCGCATCAGGTGAGCGTGGACTTCGCGCATCGCTTCGACGATCGACGCGAGTCGACGTTGCAGCAAGTGGCGGTGCTCCAGGAGAAGCTCGCGAACGAGAAGGAGACGCACGTGGAGCGCATGTTCGCGCTGCAGCAGCAGAATCAGGGTGGCGGGCTCGCCGCCATCATGCCGCTGATGATGCACATGATGCAGCAGCAGAACCAGCAACAGGAGCGCGCGGCGCAGGCCGCCATGCAGCAGCAGGCGCAGAACATGCAGATGATGCTCGCCATGGTCACGCGCGAGCCGCCCAAGTCGCAAACGCTTGACGCGAACGTGCTCGCGGCGCTGGCTGCCGCCGTCGTGCCTGTGGCGACCGCGTTCATCTCCAACGGCTCGCAGCGGCATCAGGCGCAGATCCAGGCGCAGATGAAACAGCAGGAGCTGCACATGCAGCAGCAGCAGGCCTTCCAGCAGATGTTCCTTCAGGGGCAGCAGCAGAAGACCGACATCCCTGCGCTCCTCACTGCCGGGGCGCCCATCCTCGCGGCCGTCATGACGGCGCGCCAGGGGCGTGACGAGCTCGCGCTGCAGCGCGCCGACCAGCAGTCGCAGAACTCGATGATGCAGCTGAAGATGGTCGCCGACATGGTGGCCGAGCAGGCGCAGAACTCGGGCAACCCTGACCTCGCCGAGCTGGCCATGCGCCTCATTGCCGAGGTGCTGCCCCAGATGCCCCAGGTCATCGGGGCGCTGCGCGGTGGGAGCAAGCCGGCCGCTCAGGTGCAACAGCAGCCGCCACGCGCCCTGCCGGGAGCGCCGGGGACCGCACCACAGGGCGCTGGTGTGGCGCTCACGCCCGCACAGCAGGCCGTCTTCCAGCGGGCGCAGCAGCTCCCGCAGGCCACAGACGGCACCGACTACAACACCAGCGTCGCCAACTGGGCGGGGCTCCTTGAGGTGGACGACGACGCGGCCGATGCCACGGCGTGGGTGCTCGAGAACCACCTCGCCAAGATGGGCCCCGCGTTCACGTCCATCGCGTGGCGCGAGGCCGTGTTCCACGCGCACCACCTGAGCGACCCCGGCCTCACGGCAGACCGGTTCCGGCGGGTGATCGACGAAGCCTACAACGAGGGCCACTTCCCCGAGATGGTCATGACCGCGCTCGAGACGAACACGCGCCAGGTGCTCGAGAGCGTCATGAGCAACATGCCGGTGACCGAGATGCACCCGGAGTACATGCGCAAGGTGCTCGACGTGTTCATGGAGCGGCTCAACGCGGACCAGGCGCAGACGGCGGCGCGCCAGGCCCCGCCACAACCCGTCGTGGTCGTGCAGCAGACCCCACAGCCGGTCCAGCCGGTCCAAGTGGCCCAACAACCCAAGCCGGCGCCCCCAGCGGCCCCCACGGCACAGCAAGCGGCTGAGGGTGCGCCCACGAAGAGCCTGCGGGTGGTGAAGATCGACCCGAACGGTGGCGCGGCAGACCTGGCCAATCTCCGCATCGAGGGCGACGATGATGATGGTGCTGACGACGACGACGACGACGACGACGATGACGACGACGACGATGACGGCGGCGCCGACGACGAGGAAGTGGGTGAAGATCTCGGCCCCGAAGCGCTCGGGCAGGTGCTCAACAAGCGAGGTGGGTTGTGAGCGTGAGCGACTCGGAGATGCCGCCCGGTGTCGAGGGCATCGAGGTCGAGGTCGAAGGCTACGACGACCGCTACCTGTGTCTTTGGGCGCACGATGACGCGGCGGACTGGGCGCTCGAAGCGGTCGGTCTGGGCCGTGACGCGGCGGCCGCGGCGACAACCGTGGAGTACGTGCTGTTCGTGCCTGCGAAGCATGTGACGCGCTCGACTCCCGAGGAGTGGTGGCTGTCGCTGCTCTGCCCTGCCGGGTTCGAATGCGTGGTCAAGAGCGTGGACGACAACGGGGCGTGTGTGCTAGGCTTGGCGCCTACGGTGACGAGCGGTAGGTAGCGGTAGGGAGTGCTAGGGCTCAGGTGTGGCCCGGGGCGTTCGGTGGAGAGACCGGACGCCCCATTTTTATGTGCCCGAGAAAGGTCGCTGAGAAAGGTGGTTGACAAAGATTCTGCCTCCTGCCAGCATGCCTTCCATGGGTTCTCTCACACCGCCCGGACATCACGGCGCGCCTATCGGCGAAGGGGCGTTCGCGCCCGTGTACGACGCGCTCGGGGCGACGTTCTGCGCTGACCGCTTCACGCACCAACAGGTGTGGGAGTGCTCCCAGGTGGCCGGTGTGCGCGTCTGGGCGTCTCACCGCGGCGAGACGTGGATGTTCGTTCCGTACAATGCCGCCGAGGCCGCGAGTGTGATGCTCGCTGTGCTGCCGCGGCTGCTGACGTGGCAGCCGGGAGCCTCATTCGACCCCGTGGCGCGCGCGCTGCCGAGAGACGCGCGGCTTCGGCCATACCAGCTCGAGGTGCTGCAGCGGTTTGCCCAACCCCAGTGTGGTGAGCGGCTTCTGTTGGCCGACGCCATGGGCCTCGGGAAGACTGCTTCCGCCATCGCGTGCATGAAGCTGCGCGGCGGTCCGAAGCTCATCATCGGGCCGAAGAGCCTTCGCTCTACGTGGCGCGCTGAGCTCCAGAAGTGGGCTCCGGGCGAGCGGTTCGACTTCATCGAGACGATCCAGCCGGCGGTCGTCTTCCAGGAAGCGCTCCCGGACATCTCGGCGCTCAAGTGGGTGTACATCCACTACGACCTCGTCCACGCTTGGTGGAGCTGGCTCCGTCTGGTGCCGTTCACCGGAGTGGTCCTCGACGAGGCGCACACCGTAAAGAACGTGACCACTCTGCGCGGCCGCGCGGTCATGCAGGCGGTGGGTGCCATCCCCGCGCGCGTCATTCTCACGGGCACGCCCGTCGAGAACCGGGTTGCGGAGTTCCATCACCTGCTCGAGCTGCTCACCGGGAAGGGCACGTGGGGCAGCAAGGGCGCTTTCCGCATCCGGTACGCCGGTGCCAAGCCAAACATTCACGGAGGGCTCGTGGACGGGGCGCCAACCCACACTGAAGAGCTCCAGCAGCGCATCCGGCACCACTACGTGCGGCGGACCGTCAGTATGGTGCGCCAGCAGGGCCTCGAGCTTCCGCCCGTGGAGCGCATCCCGGTGCCTGTACCGCTCGATGACAAGGCCGTGGCCCGGCTACAGAAGGTGCTCACACCGGCGGCGCTCCATGCGCTCAGCTTGTGGCGCCAGACGGGTACGCTGCCGAGCGCTGAAGACCACCAGGCGATCAAGGCCGTCGGGGCCCTGCGTGCGGCGGTGAGCAAGCACAAGGTCGACGCTACCGTGCAGACGGTGCGGCGCCACCTTGAGGCGGGCGAACAGGTCGTGGTCTTCACCTGGACACGCGACATGGCGGCCCACTTGGCAACGCACTTCAGCGCGATCAGCGATGGCGCCGGGGCGACGGTCATCACCGGGGAACAAGGCCTCGGGGCGCGTGACAAGGCCGTGTTCACTTTCCGCGAGCGTTGCGAAGCAGGCCGCCGCGGAGTGCTCATCGCCACTTACGGAGCGCTCGGCGTGGGCGTGAACCTGCAGTGCGCGAACGTGGTGCTCCTGCACGACCTCGACTGGACGCCGGGGGTCATGTTGCAAGCCGAAGCGCGCGTTTGGCGCGGTGGGCAACGCCGCAACGTGCTGAGCTACTGGATGGTCGCCGACGCCACCTTCGACGAGTACATCATCCGCACGCTGCTTTCGAAGGCTGACGAGATCGTAGCGGCCATTGGCGACGAGGAGCCACAGCAGCTGCGTGAGGCCTTCTCGGTTTACGCACGCCCCGAGGCGGGTGTGGAAGACTTCGTGCAGCAGCTCGCCCTCTGGGCGAAGAACAGGATCTGACCCATGGCTGACCCCATCACGCGAGAGCAGGTAGAGCGGGCGATGGACGTGCCGCAGCCCGACCCACTCGCGTACGCCGACTCACCCGTGTGGGATGACGGTCCGATGCTCGCGCGTCCGGTGCCTGAGGCGGTGCCGCAGCCCGAGCCCTGGCACGCGCGGCTAGTGCGGCTGGCGCAAGAGGCGCAGTCCGCCGGACAAGCGTGCGCTGAGGCAGAGGCCGCGTTCACTCAGGCAGACGCGGACCGCGAGAAGGCCCGGCTAGCGCGTGCTGCGGCCCGGGAGATGTGCCACGCGAAGCGGCAGGCGCTCACGGCGGCGACCACGGCGGCGGCCATCGTGGAGGCGGCGCAGCAGTCCGCACCGGTCGCCGAGCCCACCCGCCCCGAGCCGCGCTACAAGGTGGGGGACTGGGTGCGCGGTGAGGTGGGTGGGCTGTGGCGTGTGGCCGACGTGCGCCGCCGTGACGTGGGAGACGACTGCTACGACTTCGACGAGATGCAGTGGCGGCCGGCTGAGTACCTCACCCCCGCCCTCGACCCGGCGCTGCACGAGACGGCGCGGACGGCCGCGCGCATGCTCCACAAAGGCGAGTGGCCGCTCAAGGTCGAGCGCGCGCGTGAACTGCCGGGGTTCACGGCGTGGGACACGGGAGAGTTGCGTACGCCAGACTGGGCCGCGCAGCTCGAGCGCCTGCTAGGGGATGCGTCATGAGCGGCCTGGACCTGGATGCGCTGGAGGACGAGTACCCCAACGAGACGCACGTGCTCGCCCTCATCACCCGCCTACGCGCAGCCGAGGCCCGGACAGCGTGGCAGCCGATCGCGGCGGCACCGCGTGGTGTCTGGCTGGATGTGGCTTGGCTTGGAGAGCATGGCTCGCGCGATGGCCGACTCGACCCGACGCTGGTAGCGCATGGCACGTACGACGAGGCGAAGGTGGCCGCCAGCGGCGGTTGGTGGCTGGCCGGCGACGGGGCGGCAGAGAGCCCGCCGACGCACTGGCGGCACCATCTGCCCGCCTGGGCCGGAGCCCTCCCCGCTGCACCGGAGGCGCCGTGACCAATCCAGACGACGAACTGCACCGCCGATGGCGGGAACTGCGCAACAACGGCAGCGTGGGGGCCATGTCCGCCATGCGAGAGGTGATCTCGTTTGCACGCGCCATCGGGGCGCTCACCGACGATCAAGCGGAACTGTGGTCCAGGCGGATCGAGACGTGTCCCGGACACGGCGACGAGGGCGGTCGGTCGTGGTGCGCCTACTGCGGCGACTTGAAGCCCGACGAGGACGATGCGCCAGAGAGCGGGGCTCCCCATGCCTGACCTCCGCACGCTGGCTCAGGCGGTGGTGGATGCGCACGCCGCCTGGGTGGACGAGTACAACGTCCCCCAGCGAGAGCACGTGGAGGGCGCCTACGACGCGTTCACCAAGGCGATCGGGCCGGTCTACGACGGCGATACCGCCAAGCGCATCCTCGCCGCCCTGGACGCCGAACGCGCGCAGGGCTACGCGCGGGCGATGGGGGAGGTGGTGGAGCGTGCGGACCACAGCGCCGACTACACCGGGTGGAGCGACTACGCGCTAGGCCACCGGGACGCGCATGAGCGCCTTGCGGTGTGGGCCCGCGAACGACTACCGGCCGAGGCCGAGCGCGACTAAGAACGCAGTCATTCCGCGCGCTTGCAACTTTGTGTGCACAAGGCTCTTGCAATCTGAATCGTGTGTGCACATAGTTAGGTCATGACCAGCCCAAACACCCGCAGCGAGAACGAGACAGCCGAAGAGATTTTTGGGGGCTTTGAAGATCGCCGAGTGCTCCCGGAGTACTTCCACGCCGAAGAGCGCAAGAGCCTTGTCCTGCGCATCGGGAACGACCTGGTCGATCGCTTTGACTACCGCCTCGACCGCGCCTTCGATGTCGCTGAAGCGTGGGTCGCCCAGAACATCACCTTCCCCAACATCCCCGCCTGACCCGCTGATGAGACTCGGGGCGCCGAGTCGAAACCGCGAGAGCGGTCCGGGACGCACACCACCCCGAGAGGACACAGGACCATGACCGAACGACAAGAGCAAGCTCGCATTGACGCAATCCTCGGGATCACCCCAGGCTGCGTGAAGGTGCTTTGGGGTAAGGTTGTCGAGCGCGGCGCCGGGTTGAACTTCAAGGTCCACGGCGAGCACACCGCTTACCAGGGCGTCATGGAGACAGTGCGCTCACTATGACGGTTCCAGCGACATGCGGCGTGTGTCGTCACATGTGCGTCGAGCGCATGGACGACGGCACGGACTACACGCACTGCGATGGACCTCGCTCGTGCGGTGCGACGCGCGCGGAGGAGGCGCCTCCGCCTTGGTGCTGGCTGCGCGCTCTGACCCCCGCCCGCCCAGGCCGCAAGCCAGGCCCCCAGGGAGCCCGCACGGCCCGGTTGGTCGTCAGGGTGACGCCTGCTGACCTCGAGGCCTACCAGGCCGCAGCGAGGAGCGCAGGCGTGTCTATGGGGGAGTGGGTGCGTGAGTCGCTGGCGTTCGCCCAGCTTGCCGCCGAGTCAGCGAGATACGTACCGGCTGCGGCCGAGAAGGAGCATGGAGGATGAGCAGGGTCGGTGCGGTAGACGAAGATCTTCTCGACGAGGAAGAAGAAGAAGAAGAAGAAGAAGAAGAAGAAGAGCAGCCCCAGAAGCTCTCGTTGGGCCGCCCCGTCCTTGGCGCTCTTGAGGCGTTCGAGCGTGAGTCGCTCCTCGCCGAGGAGGTGACGACGCCTGCCGGCTTGCTCTACGAGATCCGGCAGTTCCTCGGCGGCGCGCCCATCGCGTACGACCCGTGCAGCTGTCCCTGGTCGCCGACGCGCGCCACGAACGCGAACATGCTCACCCAGTACCGCGCGGCCCAGCTGAAGCTCTCGACCGAGGCGACACAGTCGATGCGCTACAAGCACAACTTCCCAGGGAAGGTAACCTTCGGTGATGGCCTGCGGCGTCCCTTCCCGGACGAGGGCCTCACGTACGTTTTCCCCGGCTTCAAGGCCGGCAAGACCCAGCAGTGGCTCAAGAAGGTGCGCACCGAGTCGCTCAACCACCGGGCCCGCGCCCGCGGCGGTGAAGCCGCCAAGGTCGTGCAGCAGGGCAACGAGCTGCCGTTCGCGGGCGAGGTCATCATGGTGGTGAGCCTCGAGCATGCGGCGCGCCCTTGGTTCGACTACGTCTGGGCCGCCGACGCAGTGTGCTTCCTGCGCGAGCCGTTGTGGTTCGGCGGCGCCGAGGAGCGCAGCAAGGTCGGCACCGTGCTGGTCTACTACGGGTACCGGAAGGGGCGCTTCCGCCGGCACTTCGCAGGCGCTGGGCGCGTCATGCGTCGCGGCGACATCAAGTACAGCGGGCCGAAGAGCCTCGGGGCGTACGCACCCCCGCCTCCGGCCGAGGAGCGCCTCGTGAAGCCCGTGAAGCAGAAGACCGTGATCAGGCGCAAGAAGGCGCAGAAGGACCAGACACCATGATCGTGCAGACCGGTGAGCCGCAGCTGCGGAAGCCTCTCAGCGACATCTTCCCGGAGTTCAACGGCGGCCCCAGCTCGCGCGGCAGCACGTACTGGCGCCGCGAGCTCCAGTGCGCACGCGAAGGGCTCCTCAGCAACGACCTCGGTTGGACGCCCTTGCAGCTGAGCGAGGCACTCGACATGGGGCTGCTCTGGCACTTGATGCTCGAGCGGTTCTACAAGGTGAGGCAGCGGGCGCAGCAGGCCATGGCGGGGCGCGCCGACACCCCGGCGCTGGGAGCTGCCATCGTGAACGCGCTGCAGCTCAACTGGATCGACCCCACAGCCTACTTCAGCGCGGGCGCTGAAGAGGCCACGCGCGCTGCGTTCTCGGTGCCGGACGCCCTCGAAGGGCCCCCCGACTACGACAACGACACCTGGCGCGGTCGGCTCGAGCGCATGCTCAAGAGCTACCTGGCGTTCAGCCGCGGGGACCAGTGGGAGATCCTGGCCGTCGAGCACGAGTTCCGCACCGATGCTGGGAACCCTCGGCAGGGCGTCACGTACACGAGCCGCCTCGACCTCGTCGTGCGCGACTACGAGGTGCGCGCGGCGCCCGTGTTGCGCAGCGTCGAGCACAAGAGCTCGACCTTCGACGACCCCCAGACGTTGAAGATGTTCACGCACGACCTCCAGACGGGGGCAGGTGTGGGTCATGGCGAACGCGCTCGAGACGCATTGGCCCGGTGAGTACTACGCGGGCGGCCTCGTGAACCTCACCACGAAGGGCGGCAAGGTTGAATGGAGCAAGGCGCAGCCGCGCAATCACCGCGTGGTCGTGGCGCCCCCGTGGGAGGGGCTGCTCGAGTGGCGCGAGTCGATGCTGCTCGCCCAGCAAGACCAGCAGCGGAATCCTGAGCGCGGCTGGCCGAAGAACTGGGCGGCCTGCAACCGCCCGTACGGGCTCTGCCCCTTCTTCGACGTGTGCAGCACGGACGTCTCGCGCGGCATGCTCGAGCAGGGGCGACCGTACACGGGACACGACTACGCCGCCGGGGCACCCGTGGGTCCGTTCTTCGAAAGGCAGAAAAAGCTGCAACTGTCCGTACTTCCGTGACCACATACGATTGGTCGAAAAAATCTATTGACCTCTCCACCGCGCTCCTGTAAGAACCTGATTCTCCGTTCGACACAACCGAACAAAACGCAACCTACGCCAACACGCCTAGGACGGAGTGACACCATGAAGACCCTCGCCTGCCCGACTCTCACCGGAGCACGACTCGAATGCTGAACGCCCACATGCGGACCAACCAGGGCGTCGCCACGCGCCCCGTGCGTGCCTTCTTCACGGGGCCCTCGCGGTCGGGGAAGACTTCGACGGCGCTCTCCTTCCCGAACTCGTTGCTCGTCTCGGCAAAGGACGAGAACGGGGCTCGTGTGGCGGACAACCTCCCCTTCCACGTGAGCGTGGTCGAGTGCGGCGGCTTCCAGGCCGGCAAGAGCTCGAGCGGGCCAGCGCTCATGGACGTGGTGCGCTGGGCTTCTGCCGAGGCGCGTAACGGGACGCTGCGACGCGCTGACGGCAGCCCTGTGGGCACGATCATCATCGACTCGCTGTCGCACTTCGAGTCGATGCTGATGTCCGAGCTGGTGGGGCAGGGCAAGATGGAGCAGCAGACCTGGGGTGTGCTGCTCGAGGCTTGGAAAGCCTTCCGCGCGGCGCTCTGGGCGCTCCCCGTGCACGTGGTCTTGACGTGTCTCGATGAGGTGAAGCAGTCGAAAGACGGGCGCATCATCGGTCACACGAACGCGCTCAAGGGTCAGATCGGGGCGCTCCTCCCGAGCGAGTGCGACATCATCGCCTACACCGAGCAGGAGGCCGATGGGGTCTTCATGGCCTACATGTGCCGCCGAGGCATGTTCACAGGCGGCGGGCGCATCCCGGGGATGCCGAACGGTGCCTATCAAAACTTCAACTTCGGGGCGCACATCGCCCCGTACCTGGGCGCCTAGCACCGCCCTTGTACTGAGCCACAACCAACCAGTCACACACGAAAGAGAGCCAGAAAACAATGCCGCTTATCCAGATCCAGGGCGAAGAGAACGTCGCCATCAACGATGCGAAGCAGTACACCGGCAACGGCGGTGGGATGGTGCCCGAGGGCATCTACCAGATGCTGGTGACCGGGTTCGACATCAACCCGCCGAAGGAGGCCGGCAAGTACCCGTGGTCACGCCTCGAGGGGCAGGTCGTGGCCGTGCTCCAGCTCGCCGACCTGGCGAGCACGCCCCCGATGGGTCGCAGCGTGAGCGAGGTGCTCTCGCACAGCCCGAAGACCGTCGGCACGATGAAGGCCCTCGTCGAGGCAGCGGGCGTCCACTACGCGATCCAGCAGTACGCGGGCGGCGTCCAGGGCATCGCCTTCGACACGGACCACCTCGTGAACCGCATCATCGAGGTCAAGGTCATCCACCAGGCGGACGACCGCCCGGGCGCGAAGTACCCGATGCAGACCAGGCTCGTCGACTACCAGCCGCAGGGCACCTTCGCCCGCGCGGGTGGCGTCGTGCAGAGCGCGCGTCCGGGCGCTGTGGCCGGTGTGGTGGCGCAGCCCGTGGCCGCGCAGCCGTTCATCCCCGGGGGCTACGTCTCCCACGCGCCCCAGCAGGTCGCCCAGCCGGTGGCGCAGCCGGTGGCGCAGCCGATGCACCAGCCCGCCCACCAGCCGATTTCGGCCGGCTATGCCCAGCCGGGGCCGCAGGGCTACCAGGGGGCCGGAGCGACCCCGCCCGCGTACCAGCGCTGAGAGCGTACGGCTCTCGTGCCAGGTGCCTTGAGCCAACGACATCGTAGGATCGCCGAACGGTCGCGCGGGATATCGCGACCACCCGGGTGCCTCATAGAAGGTTGACAGGCCCAGCCCCGCCGGGGGCGTTGCCAGCGCAGGTTCGAGCCCTGCGGCACCCACCAAGTTCATCTCTCACAACCACAGGAACCGCCATGATCGACTGCGAGCACAACTTCCAACCGGGGCCGTACCCCGATGAGCCTCGGAGCTGCGTCTGGTGCGGCGAGATCGAAGGCGACGCTTTCGATGCGGCAGCTGCCGCGCGCGACTCACGTGAGGAACTTGAGGCGCTCGGACAGCTGCGGCTGCGCGAGGAGGAGGAGGGGCACATCAACCTCCTCACTGAGGAGGACCAGCAGGATCTGCGTGAGCTCGACTTGCAGTCGAGTCACTACACCAAAGCCCAACTACCGGTGTTCGCCCAGACACCACAGGGAGCCTTCGACTACGCGTACGACGCGCGCTCGGCGCACTGCTCGAGCTGTCAGCTGACGCCCACGGCGGACGGGCACTGCCCCGGGCGCGCGCCGCAGGCGCCCGAGAACTTCAACGGCCTGATGGTCGTGTGGGGCTTCCCGACGCAGCGCGCCATCCGCCTGGGGGACGCTTCGGGCGGCAACATGAGCATCTTGCAGCAGGCGTTGCGCCGGCACGGGATCGAGTACGAGGACGCGTACGTGACGCACGCGATCGCGTGCAACATCCCCCAGGAGATGGACCGCAACGACATCCCGGCGAACGTCTTCGATAGCTGCCGCTACAAGCTGCTCACCGAGGTGCAGAACATCCAGCCGCGCGTCATTCTCGCGCTCGGCTCCGTGGCCTTCACTGCGGTGATGGGCGATCAGGTGATGAAGACGCGCCGCGAGGCGTACGACTGCCCGACGTGCAGCAACGAGCGCACCTGGCGCCTCTGGGGCTGCGCGAAGTGCAAGACGAGCTTCCGGCATCTACCCTGGACCGATGCGAAGGTGCAGCCCGAGGGCACGCCCTGGGACCACTTCTGTGGCTGCGTGAAGGAGGACGGCAGCCACGCCGTCGGCCCGAAGGGCAAGCCCTTGAACCCGCCCAAGTGGCAGAAGCACGTCGAGAAGTGCGGCGACTGCAACGGGCTCAAGACCAAGGAGGTGCAACTGCCCACTTTCAGCTGCGGGTACACGCTCACGGGCAAGGGTGGCATGGCCGGCGGCGCGTTCACCGTCGACCGCACGCCCCTCGGGCACCTCTACCCCGAGGACGCGCGCGCGAACACCTACTTCATCGGGACCTACGACCCGCACTCGCTCCACAACAAGGCGGCGACGGACGCGCAGAAGCAGATCCTCGGCCAGTTCCTGCTACCCGCGTTCGACGCCCACGTGGCCAAGGCCTCGAGGCTGCTCGCGGGACAGGCCCCGAAGTGGGATCTCCAGTGGTCGTCGACCAAGGACCCGTTGGTGTTGCGCGAGTTCATGACCGAGACAGCGTTCGCGCAGAGCGGCCCCGAGCTCTGGCTGGCTGGCGCGAAGCCGCTCGACTTCGACATCGAGACGGACAACAAGGACCCCATCCTCGTGACCGACATCCGTTGCGTGGGCATCCACCGCCGCGCGGACGGGCGCATCCTGGTGCTCGAGACGGCAGGCATGACCGTGGAGTCGAGCCTGGTCCAGGAGCTCAAGCACTACATGGGTCGCGGTGATCTGCGCTGGGCGGCCCAGAACGGCGTCTACGACCTCCGGGTGCTGGAGCGCCTCTGGGGCATCCCTGTGCCCGAGACGTGGACCGAGGACTCCCTCGTGGCACACACGCTGCTGCTTTCGGACGCCCCGCACGACCTCGGCCACATCGCCTTCCAGTTCACGGACGCTCCTCCCTGGAAGCCGCCCAAGAACAGCAACGGCTTCGGGCAGTTCGACTCCTCAGAGCAGCTCCACCTCTACAACGCGCGCGACTGCCGCGCGACGGGGCTCGCCCTCGAGGCGATGAAGCCCGAGCTGGTGGCCGAGGGCATTGAGCACCTGCTCGACTTCGACATGCGGAAGCAGCGCATCGCGCTCCGCATGGGCGCCTTCGGGGTGCCCGTGAACCGCCAGGTGATGCTGCAGCGCACGGCCGACCAGACCTTCATCGCCGAGAAGGCGCTGCGGGCGATGCGTGAGATCGTGGGCCTCGTGCCAGACGCGCTTGTGAGCGACGGGGCCATGAAGGATGCGAAGGCCGAGAAGCGCGACCCGCGCCTCTTCAACCCGAATAGCCAGCGCCAGCTGCAGTGGGCGCTCTACACGCGCCTCGGGCTAGCCCCGTTGAACCCGCAGGCACCCTCGGCCGACAAGGAGGCGCTCCTCCCGCACATGAAGGTTCCGTTCGTGCAGACGCTGATGCGCTATCGCGGGGCGGACAAGCTGCGCACCACCATCGGCAACATCCCCATCGGCCAGGACGGGCGCTTCCACCCCGAGTGGAAGCCCCAGGGCGCGGTCACGGGGCGCTGGTCATCCTCTCCCAACTTCCAGAACTGGCAGGGCGCCACGAAGACCATGGTCGAAGCGCCCGAAGGTCGCGTGTTCGTGGGCGCCGACTTCAGTCAGCTCGAGCTCCGCATCATCGCGGCGCTGGCCGGTGACGAGAAGATGATCGACCTCTGCGCCAACGCGCAGGAGGATCGGAAGCTCGAGCCGGACTTCGACCCGCACAGCTACATCACGGCCATCAGCTTCGGGCAGGCGTTCACGAGTCTGTCGTTGAAGGACCCGAGCTGCACGGCGAAGAAGGATTACACGAAGACGTGCCTGTGCGAGACGTGCCGGCGCAAGACCTACCGCGACATCACGAAGCGGACCATCTACGCGCTCGCGTACGGCGGCGACGAACACACGGTGCTGGCCGGCATCTACAACGACGGCTACGACGGCCCGCCCATCACGCTGCAGATGGTGCAGCGCACCGTCGAGGCTTACTTCGCTGGTTTCACGAAGGTGAAGCCCTGGCGTGAGGGGGTGCTCCGCGAGGCGAAGCGCACGGGTTACGTGCGCGAGATGATGGGTGGCCGCTACCGCTGCTTCCCGCTCGGTCAGGTGGACGACACCGTGGCCTACAACTACGGCGTGCAGGGCGCGGCCTCGGCTGTCGTGGACACCTCGGTGATCACGCTAGACGAGCAGCTGCGCGCGCGGTACGACGGGCGCAACCAGATCTTCGCGACGGTGCACGATGCCGTCTACGTCGAGTGCGACATCGCAGACGCGAAGGAGGTCTCAAACCTCGTCGAGGAGTGCCTCAGTTGTGAGGTGCGCTTCAACGGCGGTCCGTGGATGGCGCTTCCCGCCAGCGCGAACATCGCTCTCAACTGGAAGGACGCGGCGTGAGCTGGCCAGAAGCCGTGACGGCGGTCGGGTGCGCGTGGGCGGTGGCGTTCATGTGGTGGGTGGTGCTGCGATGAAGACCAAGATCGTCGAACGCCATGGAGAACGGTTCGTCGTTCTGGTGTTGGAGTGCGAAACGGACGAAACGGTGCGTGTCTTCCGTGTCGCAGAGGTTGTGGAGGTGTCCGGCACAGCGCAGCTGTGTGAGACATGCGCGAACTGCGTGCTGACGCTGAGAGACGGGTCCAGGGTGGTGGTGGATGACCATGTCTCTGACATGAGTCTCGGGTTGTGGGATGTGGAGTCGTGCTTTGGGCTTCCAGCACGCGCTGCTTGCGCGAATTGCGGTGTGCCGTGGTGACCGCTCGCCCGACAGCCAAGCCGTTCATCAAGTGGGCGGGCGGCAAGGGCCGTCTGCTCGAGCAGATCGCCCCACTGGTCCCCGCCGAGGTGCACACCTGGGTGGAGCCGTTCCTCGGGGGCGGCGCTTCGCTCTTCGGGCTGGGCGTTCACCGCGCGAAGAGCGTCATAGCCGGGGACGTCAACACCGCGCTCATCAACGCCTTCCGCTGCGTTCGCGACGACGTGGAGGGCGTGATGCTCGCGCTGGACGACCTGCAGCGGCTCGGGCCTTACCGCGACCAGTACTACCGCGAACGGAGCGCCTTCAACCGCTGGCTGATATCTGTGGAGGGCGCACGCAGAGGTTGGCCCAACACTATTGCAGCCGCGCAGTTCATCTACCTGAACAAGACCGGGTACAACGGCCTCTGGCGAGTGAACAAGCTCGGAGAGCTCAACGTGGCGTGCGGCGACTACAAGGAGCCGCGCATCTACGACTCGGCCGAGCTCATCGCGGCCAGCAAGGCGCTGCGCCACGTGTCGTTGTGCTTGAACAGTGCCTCCTCGTTGTTGGGCACCGCTGCCGCCGGGAACAAGTTCTACTTCCTCGACCCGCCCTACACCCCGACGAGCGCGACGGCCGGCTTCACCGGCTACTCGGTGGGTGGTTTCACCCACGCGCACCACCTCGAGCTGCGAGATGCCTGTCGCCGCATCGACAAGGACGGCGGCAAGTTCCTGCTCTGCCAAGCGGACACGCCGCTGACGCGTGAGCTCTACTACGAGTGGGACGTGCGCACCGTGAGCACACAGCGCAGCATCAGCATGAAGTCCACCACCCGCGGCGTGACCACCGAGCTGGTTGTCCGCAATTACACCACCCCGCAAGACCCCAAGGACCCAACGTGAGCAACCACATCGACAAGCGCGCGTACGAAGACCCCATCGCTGCCAACGCCCACAACACCATGACGCTCTGGACGCTGTTCCAGCGCGACCTCGGCTCCATCGTCGCCCCGAAGGAGAAGAAGGCCATCATGCGCATCGCCGCGCGCATCGTGGCGCGCCGCACGGACACCACGCGCGCGGAGTTCATGGACGACTTCGTGACGACGCTCGGGCGCCGCATCTACCTGCCGTTCGTCATCGGCACCGAGGAAGAGGGCTGGGGCTTCCGCGCGCAAATGCTCCTCGCCGTGCACGAGCACCAGCACGTCGCCCAGTGGCGGAAGCAGCCGGTACGATTCCTCGCGCAGTACGCGCGCAGCACGCGGAAGCGCGCGCTCTTCGAGGCCGAGGCCTTCCTGGCCGAGTTCGAGGCCTGCGCGATGTTCGACTGGAACCCGCCGAGCCTCGAGCAGCGCCTCGGAACCCTCAACGGCTACGGGGTCGCCGCCGCGGACATCCAAGCGGCGCGCGACTGGATCACGCCGCGGCTGGTCGAAACCGAGCTCTGGCCGACCACGCGCGCCGGCAAGGTGGCGCAGCGCTGGGCCGCTCTCGTGAGGCATCCGTGAAGGCGCGCCGTTTGCTGCAGCTGCGCCTTGCGCTGGTCATCCTGGCAGCCACGCTGGTCGTGGCGTGGCTCGCGTTCGTCAACGTGCTGGCGCTCTTCCTGCTGCTCGAACACCTGGGGTCCTCGTGAGAGCGAAGTCGAACACACCGACTGACCTGTTGCGGAAGCTCGAGCGGCTGGTCAAGGCTGACGACCACATCGAGGACTTGAAGGCGAAACGCGACGCCGGGAAGCACATCGTGCACAACACCGCGTGGCGCGGGGCGTACCTGGCGCGCGAGAAGGCCGAGCTGGACCTCTGGGGCAACCACGCTGACGATCGCGCCAAGGTGGCACGGGAGCTGCTGGCGGCGTTGCGCGCGCCACGGGTTCGCATCCATGTGCCAGTGCGACCCGAGGCTCAGGCGCTGCTCGACAACGGGGGCCAGGCGTGGATCGACTCCCTGACCGACCTCGACGCGAGCGATTGAGGCGCGTACGCTCACACCATGGCCAGCAAGCTGATCACGTTCCGTGTCGATGACGACGAGCTCTACCGCAAGCTGCTCGAGGAGGGTGCCGCCCTGGGCGTGAGCCCGCACATCATGGCCAAGGAGATCGTCGCGGGGCGCTACGGGCGTAGCGACACCACGCCGGCAACAGCTCTTGGGGAGCACTTCAAGCGGCAGTACCTGGCGCGGATGCAGGAGGCCATCCGCGCGGCCACACCGGAGCTCGAGGAGCTGATGCATCGGCTGGCGCGTGAGGTGCTCGATGATCGGGTGTGGGGCGGCGCCGGGCAGGGCGGGCGCCCTGTGGGGACGCCGCGCCCGAAGCGCCGGAACTAGGGCTGCGACCGCCCCCAGTGCCCCGCTGTGCGGGTGTTGTCGGCAGGCGCATCGACCTCGCACGCGACGGTCAGTCCGTTGCCGAGGTCGATGGCCTGCCGGAAGGCGAAGCCCATCTGCGGATAGGGCTGGAAGCGCGGGTCAGGCTGTCCAGCCTCCCAGGCCGCGTGCTCCTCGGCCGTGGCCGGGCGCACGAAGAGTCCCGTGCGACGCTCGAAGATGTCGGTGCGGAGGTTGGACATGACGGGGTTCCTTTCGAGGCGCCGGAAGTGAGAGCGGCGACCTGAGACCACAATCTAGCGGCGCCTGAATCGAATAACAAGTAGTCTGCTAAATAAAAATGAAAATAGTTCTAAAATGCCGGTTTTATTGGGTTTTTCTTGTGCAGAAAAGCAGAGATACACTTTTGCTTACGTGTAGGTTGGTGTAGGTCACTTGCGTACATGCTCAGGCCTGCGGTATCCTGCGGGGGTGACCGCCACCACCAGTCTACATCGGCCCCTCGTCCAGCGCGACCGCAAGCCCGCCTTTGCGCTTCCCGCGCGCGCGTTCGCGCCCGCTCGAGCAGCCCTGTTGGTGCTGCTCGCGCTGGTGCTGCCGCTCGTGTCCGGCTGCGGTGAGCGTGCGTGGCAGCGCAGCATGCTGGTGAGCCTCGAGACGACGCGCATCGGCACAGAGGCTGCTTGGTCGATCGCCATCGAGAACCAGCGCACGAGCGAGGCGGCGGCCATCAACGACGGCGCCGCGCGCGCGGCCGGCCTCGAGGAGGCTGCGCGCCTTGTCATCCTTGCCGAGGTGCAGCGCGAGCTGGCCACCGTTCGCGCGCGCTCGCATGCGGTGTACGCGCGCTTCCGCTTGGTGCGGCAGCTCCACGCGACAGCTGTTGCGGCCTTCGACGCCTACCGCGCAGGGCGCGGTACGCGCGCCTCTTTCTTCGCGGCCATGGACCCTCTGCTCGACGCGTGGCGCGCCCTGCAAGAGATCCTGCCGAACCGCGGGCGGCCTGACGCCCCCGCAGATCAACCCGCCCCTGTCACTGAGGATCCCTGAATCATGGCCCAGCTTCTCATCGGTACCACCAGCGTCGACGTGAACGACGTTGCCCTCGTCGCCCCGCGCGGCGCCCTCAGCACGGTCTACCTGGCCGACAACTCCTTCCTCGAGTCCGCGCTGACGCCGGCCGCGCAGCGGACGGCCATCAACGGCACCGCCGCGGGCACCGTGCTCACCACGGTGATCACCAGCACCAACTACGGCCTCTGCTACGTGGGTGCCGGCAACGTGCAGCGCATCGACCCGAGCAACGGTGTGCTCGGATCGAGCATCGTGCTGCGCGGTGGCCCCGGCCCCGTGGTGTGCCCCGCGCTGACCGTGGCGGCTGCGGCCGTCCTGGTGGATGCAGCCGCTGGTGCGACCAACTCGACGCCCGGTGGCGCCTGGACGCCAGTCATCACGAATGGAGCGGGCACGACGGCGACGTTCACGGCCAACGCCGCGAACTACATCCGCTCGGGTGGCCCGGTGGCGGCGGCCGGCGACATGGTGTTCGTCACCGCGCTGTTCTCGGTGACCATCGCGGCCCTTGGGACGATGTCGTTCACGGTCGCGGGCCTTCCGGTGGCCGCCAACCTCACCTCCGAGGCTCCGGTCCTCGAGGTGACGCGCATCTCGGGCGACGCGTCGGCGCCGTTCATCTACGCGGACATCACGGGCGCGAACACCGTGACCATCGCGGCGCCTGGCGCCGTGACGCTCGAAACCGTGGTGCAGATCGCCATGCACCTGCCGTACCGCGCGGCCTGATCCACGCCAGCGCGCGCCCCGAGGACCAGCCATGTACGTCGTCTCGCAACCCATCCGCACCTACATCGACCAGGCCGGCCAGGTCCGCTCCTACGACCCGGACAACGTCACTTCGGGCGGCCTCGCCGCGTGCGGCTGTCAGCCTCAGGGCGGCGTGCTCGGTGACATCCTGCCGGACTCGGCGACCGGCAAGATGGCCGTGGTGGCGGTGGGCGCGGTGGTGGTGGTGGGTGGCGTGCTGCTCTACCGCCGCCGGAAGGGTCGCCGCTGATGCACTGGACGAAGGACATCGCGCTGCTCACCGAGCAGGAAGAGCGGGCCCGGCAGCTGGGCGGCCGCTACGGCGTCCAGGGCGTGCCCATCGAGCGCGACGCCATGCCCTCGAGCTACGCGGTGGCGGCGGTCATCAACGGCGAACCCGGTGGCATCCCGCGGCTCGTTCACGTGACGTTCGTGCGAGCCGCTTTCATGGTGCCGTTCGTGTGGGGCACCAGCAAGGTGCTCGACATCGCCCAGCTTCAGAAGGTGCGCGACATGCTGCTCTTCTCGCTCGGCATGAGCCTCTCGCAGAGCGTGGGGCTCCTCGCAGCCTACAAGATCAAGACCATGGCTGCGAACAGCACCATGCCGGAGAACGTCTGATGCAGAACCTCGGCTTCATCCTCCAGCTCTTCTCGGAGCTCGCGCGCATGGGCGCCCAGGCCGTCAGCGCGGCACGCGGAGACGAGCGCAAGGCGCTCGACCTCATCCGCGATCGCACCAACGAAATCACCGCGCTCGAGGCCGACAACGACCGGCTCGCGGAAGAGCGCATCCTCGGCAAGACCGCCGTGCACGAAGGTACCTGAACATGGCCCTGATCACCATCGGCACAAGCCTCATTGACGTCGCAGATGTCGCCCTCGTTGCGCCCCGCGGCGCCGAGTCCACCGTCTATCTGGCCGACAGCCAGCAGCTCGAGTCCGCGCTCTCGGCCGCCGCCCAGGCCGCAGCTGTGAACGGCACGGCCGCCGGCACTGTGCTCACCACCGTGGTGGTCAGCAGTAACTTCGGCAGCTGCTACATCAGTGGCCCCAACACCCAGCGGGTGGTGGAGCTCAGCGCGACGGGCACCACGTGGTACCTGCGTGGCGGCCCAGGGCCGGTGATTTGCCCCGCCACGGACCTGGCCGCTGCTGAGGTGCTCATCGATGCAACGGGGGGCGCCGAAGTCGTGGCGTTCACTTATAGCTACTCTGGCACGTACGCCCCCGAGCTTTCGTTTTCTGCCGCCGGCGGTGGCGTCTTCATCAACTACGACGTTGACCCCGGCAGCGCTGGCGTGTCGCGAGTTGGAAACGGAGCAGGCGCCCCAAGCGCTGGTGACACCGTTGTCGTTACTGGCGTCATCGCGTTCTCTGACATCGTCAACTCGGAAACGCTCGACATCCCCCTACCGTTCGAGATGGCCACCGACGGGGCCCACCCCGTCATCGACGCGACGACGCTCTTCACCGACGCGACCGCTACGTGCGTCATCACATCCCCAACCAATGCGCGCGTCACGTTCGGCGTCACGGGTGACGCCTTTGGGCGCATGCAGCTTCGCATCTCCTACCAGACCGCCAACGCCGTCGACCCGGAGTAATTACGCCCGCCTGCGCTCACATGTGGAAAGTAGAACAACATGACCATCGGCATCTCCCCCTACCCCGGTGCGCTCGGCACCGTGATCCCAACCACCCCGGCCCGCTTCGCGCCTGGTGGAGAGCGGCGCTACAACCTCAACGGCGGCCTCGGTGACGGCGTCATGGTGGCCATCTCCTCGGGGGTGGCCGTCGGCGGCATGGCGAGCTCCGCGCTCGGTGGCGCCATCATTGGCGGTCTCGCTTCGGCCAAGTGGTCGGGCGCCGGTACGGGGGCCCTCGTGAGCGGTGGCCTGGCCGGCTTCGCGGGCGGCCTCGGAGCGTCCGCCATGTCGGCCGAGACCGGTGAGTCGGCGCTCCCCGGGCTCCTCGTGGCCGGTGCCGGCGCGGGCCTCTTCGGCTGGGGCATCTGGCGCTGGAACAAGCTGCGCAAGGGAGGGCGTTGAGCCATGCGCCACCATCACGACTACGACGACATTTCGTGGAACGCGCATGATCGCACGGTGGCGTACCCGTACACAGCCAACGTCAGCATCAGTCGTGGTGTGCTCGTCGTAACTGGTGTGTCCGAGGCGACTACCGCTGCGGACGCCGTGCGCTTTGCGTGTGCCGACGCCAAGTCACGTTGGCGCGGCTTGCTGGTCATTCGTGGGCGCAAGGGCGCAGCCAGTCCGACCGGTGTGGTCGAGGTCTCGGCACGTGTCTTCAGCGATGCGCCCGCGAAGCGAGCTGGCAAACCGACCCGCACCATGTCGTGCAAGCTCATCATGCCCACGCACGGCAATCAGTCCTTCCCGACGACCGGCAGCTTCACGGCCGACCTCGTGAAGCCCCTCTACGACCTCGCGCTAGCGGTGCGTTGATGGCTGGTGGCCACCTCAACATTGGGCACAACCTCGTCGCGTTCACCTCGCGCAGCGGGGCGTATCCGGCTGGGCGCGGCAGCTCACGTACAAGCCTACGAGCTGCTGCTGAAGCGTTGGTCGAGAACATGCGCTGTGACGGAAATGGCCGCTGGGTGACCATCGAGTACACCCGCGCGCAGGGCACGCCCAGCCACACGACCATGACCGTCTGGATTGGGCACCCCACCACCGTGCGCGGCCTCGACACCGATGCAGCGCTCACCCTCTTCAAAGCGGGCCAGCGCATCTTGGAGCGGTGCTGATGCCGCACGCGGTGACCATCTCCCTTGGCGGCATCACGGCCACCTCGCGCGCCCTGCCACGCCTCGAGGAGGCCTGCGTGGACGCCGAGCAGCGGTGGACCGCGCTCTACAAGGCGCACCCCGCAGCGCTCGACAAGTCGAGCTACCCCTACATCGCCATCGAGGCCCGCGGCGGCTCGTACGGCGCGGCCTGGCACAAGCGCCACTACGACGAGGCCAGCAACGCCAGCGTCGTGCGCACGCTCCACGCGAACAGCCTGAGCCTGCACGAAGCGGCCGACATCTACAACCTCTCCTGGCGCATGTCGGTGAAGGTGCGGGGCCCGAAACGCGCCGTGCAGAACCCACGCAAGCGCAAGAACGTGGGCCTTCGTGGACGTCCGAGCCACTGGCGCGCCCCGAAGTGGGAGTCGGCGCGTGGCGGGGGGCACACGCACGAGCCTTCCGCGACGAAGACCACTCGCCGGGAGACCTCACGCGGTGTAGTGCTGGTCGAGCGCTGCGTGCGGTACCCGGCGCGAGGTTCTCCTGCACGGCATGGAGAATGTCTACGGGGAGTGGGTGGAGTGATGAGTTACCAAGCCGAGATCCAACATGGTGCGATAAGCGGCGCAGGACTGCGCAAGCCCAGCCTTCGCGCCGCGCTCGAAGACGCCTTCAACGCTTGGGTGCGCACCATCGGGCGGCACCCAAGCGAGTTCAAGCCGAACACCGTCAAGGATGTGCGGATTCGCGTCTGGAGCAGCGGGCACAGTGTCGAACTGCTCGCGATCGCGCACATTAGGCCAGGCGAGCGCAAGGTCACCATCACGGTGCCGGGCAAGATCGCCCCGCGCTCGACCTACGACATCACCAACGTGGCGTTGGCGGTGCAGGACTTCAAATACCAGCGCGATGGCAGTACGTTGGGCGGGCGTCGTTGATGCCGAAACCCGCCCCGCCCACGTTCGCGCCTGACGCCCGCCTCGCGGGGCTCATCGTGGCGCCGTCGCGCGGCTTCAAGGAGAACGTCTACCTCGAGCGCCCGGACCCGCCGACGTGCATCGTGATCCACACGACCGGCAGCGGGCCGCTGCGGCGCTTCGCCAACGCACGCGAGCGCACACGCTTCGGCTACGAGACGCCCTTCGATGCCGCGCTCCGCATCTACGGCTCGCTGATGAAGGAAGGTCCGCACTACGTGTACGGCGCCGCTGGCGAGCGCGCCCAGGTGTGCCCCGAGAGCCTCGCGGCGTGGCACGTGGGATCGCTCGGATCTGGCGTCTACAGCAAGCCCAACGGCGGCTGGGCGGACAAGGGCGGCCAGCACGACTGGTGGTTCGAGCGCTGGGGCGCTCTCGGCCTCACGAGCCCCTTCGAGCTGGCCGCCGGCACCGCGTGGGAGGCGCGCAACAGCAAGCCCTTCCGCATGGCGGTGCGCACCGGTTTCGCGAAGGCGAGCTGCAACGACAACGCGGTGGGCAAGGAGGTCGTGCCTGACATCCAGCGACCGCGCGGGCCCTGGTCGAACAAGTGCTGGGAGAGCCTCGCCGAGGGTGTGCTAGAGTGCGCTGGGCGGCTCAACATCCCGTTGTCCCCGCTCCACATCTTCACCCACTCGGACGGCCACCCCGTGGCGCGCTCGAGCAACGGCGCGGCCTGGGACACAGCGCCCGCTTGTTGGTCCTGGAAGCGATTCGCAGAAGTGGCAGGTATTCCGGCATGAGCAGTCACCGCATGATGGTCGTGAACCTACGGATGGGCTCCATCAACGTGGAGGGATCGGCCCCTGCCTCGTACGCGGGGCTCGATGCCGGCGCTGGGGCAGCGTGCCTGCAGGCCTTCGAGGCCTTCCGCAAGAAGCTCACCCCGCAAGTGCGCATGCGCAACCACAAGCGCGGCGAAATGGTCCAGGCTGAGGCCTACACCACCAGCCCGCAGGGGCGTGTCCAGATGTGCAAGCTGGAGTTCGATCCGCTGACCAAGCGCATCAACGGCACGGCGGACATGTACCTCGGGCGGCAGGTTGCTGCTACTGTCTCGACGACCATGTACAAGGTGGCGAAGTTGCTATGAACACCTCTCAGAAGAAGCTCCTCCTCCGGTCGATCCTCGCAGGCGGCGCGGCCGCGTTCGGCTCGTGGCTCATCCTCGACCGGGTGATCGACAAGAACATCGGTCGGAGCGCGGACGCACTCATCGACGCGGTCGCCCCGCGCATGCGCAGCGAGCTCCAGGCCCAGCTCGACCGTGAGGTCCCGCCGCGCATCCGGCAGACCCTCGACGAGGTGCTCACCGAGTACGGCATCACGCAGCAGACGACGTCGAACATCGCGCGCATCCTGAACGCGCTGCCTGGGGGGCGCTGAGTCATGGCATCGAACACCACCGGCATGGAGGACGCGCTCGAGCAGCAGAACGTCAAGCCAGCACGCAGCCACAAGTACACGCGGCGCCCTTCCAAGGTGCGCGGTGACGTCTGGACCAAGAAGTCTGGTGGTGGTCGTCCCCAGAAGGCCGAGGTGTCCCACGCGGCGCTCGAGCGCGACATCCACACACGCTTCTGGGCTGAGAAGGCGCTCGTGGGGCGCACGCTCACGTTGCGTGGTGCCGAGATTCACATCGAGCCGCCCATCAAGCTCAACGACCCCTCCTCGCCGCCCTGGTCGGGCGACAAGAACCCGTTGCTGAGCAGCATCCAGCTGTTCACGGACACCTCGAAGATGGGCGCCCCAAGCTTCAGCCTGCCTGTTGGGCCGCCCAGCTTCGGAGGCTCGTGCCCGGGCAGCCTGGGCGCCATGACGACGGCTCCCGCGACAAAGCAGACCATCCCGGGGCGCTCTGGCCACGTGAGCCAGCGCCAGTTTGCGCTGCACGTCATTAACGGCACGAACCCCCGCCTCCCCAACGTCCCGGCCAACGTCGATCACTCCTATGCGGTCTGCCAGAATTGCTACGTGAGCAAGGGCAACCACGCCATGTACTGGGGCAACAACCTGCGCATCGTGACGCGCTACGCCTGGACGCGCGCCGCCGTCACCCACGGCCTGTTCGCCCCGAGCATCATCGAGGCGATGAAGCACGTGCAGTTCCCGGCCGAGCCGCCGGCCCTTGCACACCTCGGGCAGCGGTACTTCCGCATCCACGACGCGGGTGACTTCTACGACCAGCACTACCTGGCAGCCTGGCATGCCATCGCCAAGGCGTACGACGGTAACACACCTGGCCAGCCGCGCACCGTCTTCTGGGCGCCGACGCGCATCTGGGCGACGGACTGGGGCATCGCAGCCGTGGCCAAAGTCAACGGCGGCGACAACTTCCTTGACAACTTCGTCATCCGCCCGAGCGGGTACATCATCGACGCCGCTGGCCCAGAGATCCGCCCTATCGGGCGCGCCACGGGTTTCGCTTCGCCCACGACGGTGGACACCAAGGCGCACGCCGAGGCCGTTGTTGCAGGCAAGGCGCCACGCACGTTCGACTGGATGTGCCCCGCGCAGGAGTCCGAGGAGGGATCCTGCCTGAGCAGCCCCAGCCCGACCGGCAGCCTCGGGTGCCGCGTGTGCTGGGTTCACCCGCAGCTGCGCACCTGCTACAAGTTGCACTGAGGACTCACCATGTCTTGGGAAACCGCCAAACGACCAGCAACCCCACAACGCGGACGCCTGACGGACACCTACGTCTCCGCGAAGGGGAACAAGGTCAAGTTCAAGGACGGCGACAACGGAGGTCCTACCGGGTTTCGCTTCTGCGAGGCTTCTGCGAAGGGCTCGTGCGACGCGTCGCCGAAGGCAAAGGGATCCCCGCGCGTGGCGCCCTCGAGCGGCTACACCAGCTCGCCCTTCACCATGGCGCGCAAAAAGGCCACCGGTGTCTACACCAGCGTGTGTCACCCAGGCATGGAGAAGGGCCCCGACGGCAAGAAGAGCGTCGAGAAGGTGTGGGACACGAAGCGCTGCAAAGCCGAGGTCGGATACCGCAACGGTCGCCGCGTGATGCGCTTCTGCGTGAACAAGCACCAGCCGGGGCACGTCATTGACGTAACCGATGACGGGCCCGCCGAAGTCCGCAAGAAGGCACAAGAAGCCTGCGCAGCCTGGCACAAGAAGGGTTCCTACGCGGGCACCGAGGTCGGCAAGGCCGCGCTCGGCGGTGTGCGCCGGACGAAGGCCGCGAAGCGGCGGAAGACCTCGAAGCGAGGCCGCCGATGACCAAGTGCGCCGCGCTCAAGTACGTCGTCGAAGGGTACGCGGTGAAGGCCTACGATGTCGGGCCCAGCGGCAGCTTCCGCGCGGGTTCTCTGTACCTGCGCCGCGACAACAGCGGCATGGACGAGTACCTGCGTGTGGAGTCGGTGAACGTCATGCCGAGCTACCAACGTTGCGGGGTGGGCACCCAGCTGTACACGCGCGCTGCTGAGCTCGCGCGCGAGCTGAAGATGCCGCTCTACAGCGACACGGCCCGCACTGCGGCGTCGCAAGGCTTCTGGGAGAAGCAGGAGCGCAAGGGCCGCGCGAAGTGCGCCAAGAAGGGGCGCGGCGCGGCCAAGATCAACATGAACCACGCGAGCGGCGCCGTCATCGAAGAGCGCGGCCGGTGGGCCTGCCAGGAGTACGTGCTCAAGCCGACGGCCACCGACCTCAGCGGGTTGAAGCGCAAGCCGGCGCGGAAGGGCGCGAAACGCAGGAAGGGCTCGAAGCGATGAAGGACACTACCGTTGCCGTACTGGGTGGCGCCGCGGGCGCACTCGTCGTGAGCCTCGGGCTCTACCTCGTGAAGGCGTCCGAGATCGCCGAGGTTGCGAAGCAGTCGCAGGCCGAGGGCCCGACGCACGCGCTCGCCCAGCGCATCGCCGCCATGCAGGCGGACCTCACGACGTTCGCCACCGACTACACCACCGAGCTGGCCACCGACGCGGCCGTCGAGCACCTGACCAACCGGCTCGGCGTGACGCCGCAGCAGCTGCAGGCGGCACAGCGCCTCTCGAGCGCGTTCAGCAGACCCTGAGGGCGTAACCGTGGCGCGCAGCGCGCACGCGTGGTACAGCTTCGGCAAGGTGCACGTGGCCTCCCGGTTCCGGGCCTGACCGCTGATGTCTGACAGCGGAAGAACACCTGGAAGGTGCCCGCGCGTGTGAGAGCTCGCGGGCACCTTCGGACGCTATCTGTCAGCCATCAGAGCAAGGCCGCGCTTCAACGCATCGCGTGAAGCTGCTGCACCAAGCCCCCACACGGCGCCCGCCGCTTGGGGTGTCGGGAATGTTGCGGTAGAGCGTCGATGGGCCAGCACGTACGCAGCCTGCGCACGCCCTGTCGAGTAGTAGCCGATGCGCGTTGAGGTCCAGCCGCCACTGCTGCGGTAGATCGGCGTGTCCAACTCTGTGCGGTACTTCTCAGCGTGGATGATGGCGTAGCGCTTGCGCTTGTGTGTGTGTGTGTGACGGGGATGATGTAGAGCCGGCCCAGTGTGTCGTTGTCCATGGTCACCTGTTCTGCCAGACGGCCAGCGCCGCCGCGAGTAGTCCGAGGGCCCCGAGGCCCACACCGACGGCCAGCGGGAGGTGCCGCTGCCAGCGCATGGCGTCCGCCGCGCTCGAGGCGCCCGCCCACCAAGCGTCGTATCCGGCGGCCGTGAAGTGCACCCCGTCAGGGGCGTGCCCGGACCGCGTGAAGCGCCGGCTGTCGATGAAGACGTCCGGCCCGAGCAGCTCAGCGAGCTTCTCGGTCGTGTGCGCGTGCTCGTCGTCCACAAGGGGCACGAGCGCGACCGGCGGCCCGAGCCACACCACGCGGCGCCCGCCGGCCTGGGAGAGCAGTGAGCGCGCGGAGGGCTCGAGGTTGTCGGCGTGGCGGTCGTTGCCCGAGCTCACGATCCACACCTCGTCGGCGCGCGCGGTGGGCGCGTTGCGGTCGACCCACTCGCTGTCGGCGATCGTGCGGGTGCGCTGGCCCGAGTAGGCCGTCCACGCCACGAAGGGCTCGCCCGCGCGCTCGGCGGCCGCAGCGAGGCCGCTCGCGTGGCTGTCGCCCACCAGGACGCGGCGCGGTGCCGAGGTGCTCATCGGGCGCTCCGGCGCATGCTGATGGAAGTGCCTGTCTGTGGATCGAACA
Organism: Gemmatimonadota bacterium; assembly: GCA_016712265.1. NCBI lineage: Bacteria > Pseudomonadati > Gemmatimonadota > Gemmatimonadota bacterium. The sequence goes on from JADJRJ010000010.1 coordinate 55,001, forward strand.
GAGCGCTGCCGATCAACCACGGCTCGCAGTTGCACACGCGCAGAGCACTGGGGCTTAGCAAAGAAATGCGGATGGCCTGCTGCAGAAACACCGAGATGCTGCACGCGCCCATTCGGCAGGTTGATCCCCCGCGCCAGCGCACCGCGTGTTTCATCGAGCGCTCCGCTGGTGGGGGTGCTCGACGACGTGATGCGGGTCCTTGCCGAAGACGAAGGGGTTGTTGTGGGTGAGCCAGTCGTTCGCCATCTTGTGGCCGCTGAATAGGCGCTCGCGCACGCGGAAGATGGTGTTGTGGCTGAGACCTTCCCCGGTCGCATCCTGGTAGTAGTGCATCATCTCGTGCCACATGGTGTCCGCGATGACGTAGGCGGGCCACCGCTCGTCCATCATGTTGCCGTGGATCGTGATGGTCTTGTCGGCCATGGTGTAGAGCCCCAGCTGGATGCGCTTGCTCGGTTTGGCGCGCTTTCCGAACGTGAGGCGCGGGACGGTCCAGTCGGCCGTCGTCTCGAACTTCGTGCCGCGGATGTGGGTCGCCACCAGCTGGGCGTAGATGTCCTGGAGGTCGAGACCGTCGGCCCGCCTCGTGATGCCCGAGCGCTGGTAGGTCTTCACCGGCTGCTGGGCTGCAGGGCTCGCGGTCCACGCCTTGATGCGCTCGTGGTGGTCGCGCGGCCCGCCATAGCTGCGCGTCAGCACCTGCGCGAAGTAGGTGGTGATGTCCTCGCGGATGCCCTCAGGTGCGGTCGCGAAGAGGCGGTTGAGCTGAAGGTGGACGGCACCCTTCTGCATCTTGGCGCCCAAGAAGAGGCGCGCACCACCGCCGATGTCGATCTGCCAATCCCACAGCGAGCGCATCCCGACTCGAGCGTCGAGGCGCTGCGCAATGTCGCGCCCGAGCTCTTCGTCGGCGGCAGCTTGCTGCGCCTTCTTGGTGGCGCCGAGCCCGGAGAGCCCGGAGCTCGAGGTGTGGTGCTGTCCGCAGGTGCCGCAGGCGAGGTGGTTCATCGACGTGTCCTTCGCCACCAGAGTACCCCAGCCCCCACGAGCGCGACAGCCCCCGCAGCGCCCAAGGCGGGCCCCACCCAGGCGGGCACGCCGCCAGGGGCGAGGGTGACCTCGGTGGTGAAGCCGGGCGGCCCCTGGAAGACGTTGCTGAGGTGTGGGGCGTACCGGACGTTGCCGGCTGCGAGGCGCGTCGCGTGCCAGTCCGTGGCGCCCGGCACGGGGTTCGGCGTGCGCCCGGCGAGGAACCGGTCAACGGCCTCGAGCTCTGCGCGCAGCTGACGTGGCGTCCAGTGGTCCTCCCGCAGATCGTCGCGGCGCTGCATCCGGTCCTCGCCGCAGCCCGGGTCGTCGTGGAAGCGCCCACCGGGCAGGCAGTAGGCGCCGTCGCGGTACCAGTCCGGGTTGATGGGCTGGCTGAACTCCTGCGCCAGTTCGGTCATCGTGCGCTCGTAGCGCTTCCGCCGGAGCACGAAGCGCTGCGTGAGCGCCCACAGCTGGGCTTCCCAGTCGCGCGGGTCGCTGCTCTCGCCGATGAGCATGCGCGCGAGCCACAGGCGGTCCTCGCGGCTGAACGTGTAGAAGGGCTGGCCGTCGGCGAGGATCTGGGTCATCGACGCCTCCACCACAGGTAGGCTCCTGCTGACGCAGCTACGCCCAGGGCACCAAGCGAGACAGCGAGGACCACCGGGGCGAGTGCTGGGGTTGAGCGCCAGCCGCCTTCCGCGAAGAGTACGCGGAGCTGGGGCTCCATGTCAACGGCCAGCCCGGCCGCGTCGCGGGTCCCGAGGTGGAGGTGCGGGCAGGTGCCGGCGGCCGATCCCGTGTCGCCGACGTAGCCGAGCAGCTCGCCCGCGTGCACGCGCTCACCAGGCCGCACGCGCGCAGGGCCGGCCAGGTGGCTGTACTGGTCGGTGCCGCCACCTGAGGCCGCCGAGGCCGCGATGCGCACGTAGTGGCCCGCCTGCGGGTTCCAGCCCACCCCGGGGCGGGTCTCGCCGTTGTGGACCCACGTCTCGAGCACGCGGCCCGCGCGCGCGGCCACCACGCGCGCACCGCGCGGGGCCATGATGTCGGTCGCCTCGTGGCGCGCGCCGCTGTCGCGGTCCTGGTAGAACGTGCGCGGGTCCCACCACACGAGCGCGTTGCCGGCGCGCCAGCCGACGGCCGACAGCTGGCACGTCATACCCCCTGCGCGCTCGCCGAAGTCATGCGTGGCGTCGGGGTCGACTTGGACGGGGAAGGTGGCGTAGCGGATGGTCATCGGGCGCGGCGCGGCCTGGGTGTTCTGCCCTACGGCAACACGGTCGCCTACATGGTACCACATGAACCTACATGGTACACTACCCTGGAGATCTCACGTGCAGAGCCTGGTCAACATCGAGTTCTACGGCCCCATCCTGAGCGCGCTGGTCGCGGCCATCGTCTTCCTCGCGCTCCACATCCGGCAGCTCCACAGAGACGCCCAGGCCACCGCGGTGGCGCATGCGGCCGCGCTCAAGGTGCAGGCCGACGAGTTTGCGCGGCGCCTCGAGGCCATCACGGCCGCGCACGCAGCGAAGCTCGACGAGATCGGGGTGCACCGCGCCGACCAGGCACGCGAGATGGTGGAGACGTTGCTCTCCATCCAGGAGTCGCGCGCCGAGGAGCAGCGCGCGCTCAACACCGCGCTGAACGCGCTCGAGACGACGATGGGGGCCGTCAAGGACGCCGTCACCTCGTTGTCCGAGCGCACGATCGACCACCTCTTGAAGACCCCGTCGCGCGTGCGCCGCGGGCCGGCGACACCCCCATGACCCACGCCCACATCTCCGCGACCTACCCGACCTATCAGATCAGCGAAGCCCAGGGCCCTCTCACCGAGGCCGAGCGGGTGGCGAAGCAGCAACGGCGCGAGCAGCGGCGCGCGAACGCGAACGACTACCTCGACGCGCGCACGGCGGGTCGCCCGGGACGCACACAGACGCCAACGCTCACCGGCGAAGAGCTCGTTGAGGTCGAGAAGCTCGCCCACGAGCGCATCCGCGCGAACGAGGCCTCGCATCGCCGTCAGCTCCGCAAGAAGTGCTCGAGCATCACCGACCTGCTCGCCGCCGTGAGCGCGCCCGCGCCCGCCGCCGCGACCGCGACTGACCACCCGCCCACCTGAAGGTCGCCGAGAAAGGTCGACGAGAAAGGTACTTGACACCTGGCGCGCGGTCCGGCACGCTGCGCCCATGCTCTCACCACGCCGTGCCCTCACGCTGCTCTTTCTCACTGCGCTGGCCGCCACCGCCAGCGCCAACATCCCGCCGCCCACGGCGCCCAGCACCGCACCGGCGGCCCCCTCGACGCGCGAACAGCTGGAGCTCGCCGTAGCCCAGGTCTGCGTCAACGAGGCAGGCTTCTGGCGCTTCGAGGACTGCGACCTCATCTGGCAGACCACCGCGCGTTTCGCTTCCGACGAGGCGCGCCTCCGCTGGCTGCGCACCCACAGCTGCCGCGTGCTCGGGCAGGAGTACTGCAGGCGCCCGCGGCCCTGCGAGGCCGGCAGGAACTGCGTGTGGGCGCAGCACCTCACCTGGGGCGACGCGCCGCCGTTGCACTGGCCGGCCGACGTCGTTTTTCCGACGGGGCGCTGGCGGCAGCTGCGCGCCCATGTCCGGGCGCGCGTGCGCGGCACTGGTCGAGCGACGCCCAGTGCTCCGTGTGCGGGGCAGCCCGTCACCTGGGGTGGCGCCATGGACGCCGAGCAGGCGCTCGCAAACGGCTACGTCGCGCTCGAGTGCGGCCGAACCCGCAACACCGGCTACGGGAGGGCACCCCGATGAACAACTACCGCGACGTGCCTCGTGAAGCCCTCGTGGCCGAGATCGAACGCCTTCAGCGCGAGGTCGCACTGCTGCGGCGCCCCAGGTGGTGGGAGCGGCTCTTCGCGCGCCGGGGGGAGGCACAGCTGAAGCTGCCGGCCGCTGGCGCAGATCTCAAGCCTGCCCATGATCCGCGAGACGCTCACCCTGGCCAGCGGCCGCAGCCCGAGGGGACTGTCCGGTACACCCCCTCGAAGAAGTTCGTCTGCGTCACGCTGCGTGGCATCGAGTACGGGCGGCGGCTCATTAAAGACCTGGAGACCTACTCCTCAATCGGGCCCGACGACTGGTTCGTGGCCGCCACGGGTGCCTCTGTTTCTGATCGAGAAGCCGGAGACGAATGCTTTCGTCTATTCTGCCAGTACCAGCGCGCCCAAGTGGCTGAGAGCGATGCTGCCGCGCTGCGCGCCGAGTTTCTCATGGAAGTCGGCGCCCGCGCGCGAGGGCTGCTCCGATGAGCACGCGCAGCACCACCACGTACGCGGTCTTCGTGTTCATGCTCGCGGTCACGGCGACCGTGAAGCTGTGCAACCTGCAGGACCCCATCGAGGGCCCCGTGAAGCGCACCATGTGCTGCGTGCGTGGGGTCGCTCCATGAGCTACCCGTCCGGCCCAACGAAGACCAGACAGGCCGTCGCCAAGCGCGCCGCAGCGCGCAAGCTGAACGGGCTCACGCAGTCGCCCGCGCCGAGCGCGCAGAAGCACATCAACGGCAACACCCTCATCCGCGTGCGGAAGGCGCTCGAGATCGTGCAGGACGCGAACCAGCCGACGGCGCTGCGCCTGCGGAACTACGCCTGGCTGCGCGAGCTCTGCGAGCGCTTCGAGCGCACCACGCTCACCGGAGCCCAGGGCCAGTCGCACACGATCCCCGAGGAGTTGTACATCCCAACGATCCCCGAGAAGCAAGAAGCCGTGGTGCACGCCGTGAAGACCCTGTGCTCCGCGCATGGGTACGAGCGCCTTCTGCGCGGCCGCGTCTGGGCCTGCTGGACCAGCAGCCCCGCAGCGGATCAGACGGACGCGATGGGCGGGGGCGCGTGCTGTGCTTCTGAGGCGCCGCGACGACGTCTGGGCTGGCATGGTCGCCAAGCTCGATGAGGACGAGCTCTTGCTGTTGCATGAGGCTCTCGAAGAGCGCGATCGCTGGGCCGCGCGCGTGAAGCTGCTCGAGGCCCAGCTCGATGGTGTTCGAAAGGTGGTGCGCTGATGGTCAACGAGAAGAGCATCGAAGTGCTGGGGCGGACGTTCACGCTGCGCGAGCGCCCTGGGCTGCCCTACCACCACCCCGCGGCGGACTGGGAGAGCCACTTCCAGCTGGGCGCTGGCGCGCGCCAAGTGACAGGCTACATCGCGGCGCGCTATCGCGAGCGCACGTTCGACGGGCGCGGGTGGGTGCGCAACGCGCGGCCGTGGAACTGCCTGCTGCACGTAGACCTCGACCCGCTGTTCCATGGCGTGGACGACGGCGACATCGACATCAACACGCGCGACTGCAAGACCGCTGAGGAAGCCGTGGCTGCGGCGCTGGGCGCCCTGAAGCTGCTCGGCGAGGTGGCCTGGGGCGGGGCGCTCGACAAGCTGGAGGGCGCCTCATGAGCACGCGCACCACGCTTGCTCATAGTGATGAGTGGCACCTCTTCGAGGATGAGAGCTGGAGCGTTGACCGCTTGGACAACCCGGTGTTCCTCGAGCTGCGGAAGCCGCACTTCACCTACAACGAGAACGACTCCGGCGAGCTCAAGGTGCGCCTCTCGCGCGAGCTGCTGCACGCCATCGCGGAAGCCGTGAAGGCTGGGAGGATCGGATGAGCCCCTACCGAGCGCCTGGTGAAGTCCAGCTCGAGGCCGTTGACCCCGACGCCACGCATGGACGGATCATGCCCTGGCGTGGGGCGTTCGAGAAGTGCTGCGTGTGCGGAGCCTTGCCGTCCCCCAAAGGAAGCCACTCCTACACAGCCTCCGGCGGCACCGTTGACGGCCTGCCGTGCCGGTTCGTCGTCGTAACCAGCTACGAAGGGCGGTGGTACACAGCCTGGTTCCCCGGGAAGGTTGAGACCCTCTGCGGCGACCCGAGGCCCCACTTTCACGCGAAGTGTCGGGTCTGCGCGGTGCGCTTCAAGATGGCGCCCGCGCCCATGTGACGCGATCTTCAGACCCCAAAGGGGTCTGGCAGCCCCTTGGGCCGTTGTCACCTCTCCGGTTTTTGACCCAAAACGGCATCCAAAACGAGGCCCAAACCGCCGGGTCCTTTAGGGCCTTGTTTACCGGTAAACAGACAGATAATAACCCCATTATCTGCCCCTGCTTGGAGGCCCAATTCGAGCTGCCGACAACGCCGTGTTCTGGACCCAGGCCCGAGTCTCGAGGGCAGGCCGTAGCAGAGCTACGGCCTGCTGGCGCACACGCGCCCGCGTGGGGCACCTTCGGTGCCTGTGCGCACCACGTGCGGGAACCACGCGCGCCCGGTTCTACAGTCGCCCGAAAGACGCTTGGTTACCTAGCTACCTGCAATTTTTATTTGCTATGATTTCAAGTACTTAGACACTTTCTCGCAAAAAAGATTAGCAGGCTACTTGCCATTCGGTTCGGGCCGCCCTACAGTTAGGGGGTCAAGACGGAAGCGGCTCTCACTCCCCGCCCCACAAAGGAACACGCTCATGGCCACCCGTAAAACCGCGCCGCAGTCCCCCGCCACGCTCGCAGCTGTTCAGCAGGGCTTGGAGGCTCGCATGCTTCTTGAGATTCTGCCCTGTGTGCTGGCCACGGTCACGGAGTCCGGCGACCTCGTGATCAGCGCTGCGGATGCGCTGCGCTTGCAGCGTATCGCCAGCGCCGCCGCAGGCTTCTTGCGTCAGACTGACCGGGACGGCACCTTCGACGGGTTCGAGGCTTTTCAGGCCATCATCCGCGAGGAGTGCCGCCTCCGCTAAGACCCTGCCCAGCCCAAGCCCCCTCACCTCCCACACACCCGCGCCCATCCGCACCTCTCACGCACCCAAGGAACCGCATCATGACCAGCCCCGCCACCGCCCACACGTACCTGGACTCGAACGACCCTTGGGTCACTC